>JACRGQ010000052.1 GCA_016217735.1 Nitrospinota bacterium | reverse complement strand
GGCGCTTTACGACGTAACGGGAAAGGAGGTAAAACAGACAAAAAAGAAGGCCGCTTGAAAAAGAATCACGGCTAAGGTAATTTTGGAAAACCGGACAAGTAATGTGCTCCAAAACCGGACATTTCTATTTGCTCGCAACAAAGCCGGCCCGCGCCCGCTTCATGGCGGAACATCCGCCGGCTCAATATGAAACGCCGAAGCGGCGCAACCACATCTCAAACGCGAAAAGCATAAATAGCCGCCGGGAGCAATCGCCGCGGCCCGACAAATGCCGCTCCACCGTCCGATCAACCGCTTTTTGCCCCAATATTTCGCGCAGACGCGCGCCGGGGCCGCACAGCGTTTCGCGCACCGGCCCGGCAAGCTCGCGCCGGAACCACCCTTCCACCGGCGTTTCAAAACCGATTTTCTTCCGCCGCACGATGGCGGCGGGGAGACGGCGTTCCGCCATTTTTTTTAAAAGATACTTTTGCCGCAGGCCCCGCACCTTAAACGAAGGGGGAAGCGATTCGGCGAATGACGCCAACTCCGTATCGAGAAACGGCACCCGCACTTCCAACCCGTGGGCCATCGCCGCCTTGTCGGTGTAAAGCAGCAGGTCGTCCGGCAACTGTGTCCGGGCATCACGGTACAATGCGCGGGACAGCGTATCCTTTCCCGCCAGCGCGGCGCCCCAAGGCGAGAGATGATCCCGGTACGGGGGGGCTGCGGCTCCGAGCAGCGCCGCCCGTTCATCCGGATCAAAATGCCGGCGCATGCCGCAATAACGCTCTTCCTCATTACCCTCCGCGGCGGCCATAGCCGCCTTACGCAGTGGCTCCCCAAGGGGAAGGCCGGAGATAAAACCGGGAACAAACGGCGTCAGCGGGGCGAAGTTTCGCCGCAGAGCTTCCGCGAAATGCCGGGGGTAGCCGCCCCACAACTCGTCGGCCCCCTGCCCTGAAAGAACCACCTTGTGTGTGCGGGCAATCTGTTCGCTCAATAAGAAAAGCGGCACGGCGGAGGTGGTGGCGGCCGGCTCTTCAAGATGCCAAACCAAACGCTCCATCAGTTCCATAAAGCCGCCCGGCTTCACCGTCACCGCCTCGTGGGAAAGCCCCAACAGCGCGGCCGTTTCCGCGGCGGCGGCGGTTTCGTCCTTGTCAAAATTCCCCTGAAAGCCGACGGTGAATGCGGTCATCTTTTGGGGAACGTGCTCCACCGCGAACGAAGCCAGCAACGCCGAATCGACGCCGCCGCTCAACAGTATCCCCACCGGCACGTCGGCAACCAGTTGGCGGCGCACCGCGTCATCCGTGAGCCGTTGCAGACGATCCAGCGCCTCGGCGCGGCCGCCCCCCCACGGAGCTGCCGACGGCGGGGCGTAACATGCCTCGCGCGCCGTTCCATCTTTGCCGATGGACATCAAGTGACCGGGGCGCATTTTGGCAATCCCCTCGAATGGAGTGAGCGGCGCGGGAAAATAACGCCACTCCAGCGCCGCCGCCAACCCCGCGCGCGAAAGCCGCGCCAGTCCCGGCTCCGCCGCCAGGATCGCCTTCATCTCCGACGCGAAATACAATGTGCCGCCGCTCCGGGCATGGTAAAGCGGTTTCACCCCGAAAATATCGCGCGCGAGAACAAGCCGCCGCTCACCGCGGTCATAAATCGCAACGGCGAAAATGCCGTTGAGCTTTTCAAAGCACCCCTCCCCCCATTTGGCGAAAGCGGCCAGAAGCACCTCGGTGTCGGATGCCGTGCGGAATTGATAATCGGCGGCGAGCAGCTGTTTCAGTTCGGGATAATTATACAGTTCGCCGTTATAACTGATGACGTAGCGGCCGCACGCGGAAACCATCGGCTGTGCGCCGGTTGCCGGATCGATGATCGCCAGCCTTCGGTGACCGAGGGCGGCCCCTCCTTCCCGCCACTCCCCCTCGCCGTCCGGGCCGCGGTGACGCAAGATGGCGGTCATCCGCTCCAAACGGCCATCCCCCTCCGTGCGGAGCGCATTATCGTAAAAACCGGCTATTCCACACACCTGTTATTTTTTTCCAAAAAGGACCGGGGAAGTTTTAGGCCATAAAATACGCCGCTCTATGCGGCCATCCCGCATTGCGCCGCGCCCTCGAAAACGGATACTCTGAATAATACCATAGACGCCGCGCCACCTCCGCCAACAACCCGGCCCCCCTCCGTTGCTTTCACGGCTATAACCGGCCGCGCAAAAAGTGTAGAATGCCGGTGCGCCCCTTAAGTTTGGGGGATGTAAAGGCGATATAAAGAATATGCCCACCGCAACCACAGACAGGTATATGAAAGTAGACTTTTTCCGGCATAATCTGGACGACGAGTGTATCGCCTCGCTTGTCGCGGCGACAAAACAGATTTTCATTTCCACCGGCCCCAAAACACAGGAATTCGAGGCCGCCTACGCCGCATATCTTGGCGTTCCCCACGCCGTCGGCACCATGAGCTGCACCCACTCCCTCTACCTCGCCTGGCGCGCCCTGAATGTCGGCACGGGGGACGAGGTCATCGTTCCCGCCATGACATTCGTGGCCACCATCGAAGCGCTGATGCTAACCGGCGCCAAACCGGTCTTCGCCGATGTCGATCCGCGCACCGGCATACTCGACCCCTCGTGCGCCGAGCGGAAAATCACCCCCCGCACTAAAGCCATTTGCCCCGTGCATCTGTATGGAACCATGGCGCCAATGGACCGCTTCCGGGAAATCGCGGACAGGCACGCGCTCCTGCTGGTCGAAGACGCCGCGCACTGCATTGAAGGCAAGGGACCCGGCTTTTCACCCGGCTCACTCTCGGACGCGGTGGCGTTCTCCTTCTACACGACCAAAAATATCACCTGTGGCGAGGGGGGAGCCGTCGCCACCCGCCATGCAAAAACCGCCCAGAAGATCAGGCTGCTGCGGAACCACGGCATTAACAGGTCGGCCATTGAGCGGTTCACGGACAAGGTATCGGCGTATGACGTCGAAGAATACGGGTTCAAATCGAACATGTACGACCTGCAAGCCGCCCTGCTCATCCCGCAGTTGGCGAAGATCGAAATGAATCACGCGCGGCGGGCCGCCATCGTACAGGAATACAACAACGCCTTCAGCGATGCGGGCATCACCATTCCGCATGTGCCGCCGGGCCACAAAAGCGCCCTGCATCTGTATACCGTGCGGCTGCCCGATGAAAAACGGCGGGACAAATTCATGCTGGCGCTGACGGAGCAGGGAATCGGCTGCACCGTTAATTACCGCCCACTCTCCTCGCTCACTTTTTTCCGCACGCAGCTCAACATGCGCGATGAAGATTACCCGAACGCCACAGCCATCGGCGAAACCACCGTCTCCCTTCCGCTCTATCCCAACCTTACCGATGCGGAAATCGCGTATGTCATTGATACGGTGCGGAAAACCGCCAGGAATATCCTGTAATATCCGCGTGCGGCCACCCCCTAAAAGATTTTGCTTGTTATTTGAAAATATTCTGGTATTCTTATTTCAGTTTTAATGTTTTGCCAGATTTTGGCTGCTTGCTGATGACGTTAACCCGCCTCAGTCTTTGACTTCCAGAATTCGGCACCCCGGCACATCCGAATAAACGGGTGATATGCCACAGACTTTTTTGTAAAGGACCCAGTAGATGAATATTTTCGTAGGCAACCTTCCCTTCGGCGCAACTGAAACCGACCTTCGCAGCCTTTTTGAGGCTCATGGCACCGTGACCTCCGCCCGCATCATCACCGACCGCGAAACCGGCCGCAGCCGCGGTTTTGGCTTTGTGGAAATGGAAGATGCAGACGCCACCGCCGCGATCGAAGCGCTGAATGGCAAAGACCTTAAAGGCCGCCCGATGAAGGTGAACCAGGCCGAAGAACGCAAGGAACGGGCTCCCCGCCGCTCCTGGTAATACCGACAACCTATTCAGGCCCGCCCCGGGTTAACGGGGCGGCGCCTTCTTTTTCCAAACGATTTCTTCAAATTTAGGAACAATTGCATGACCATTGCATCTTTTGACCACCTGGGGTTGGTGGAGCCCCTCCGCCGCGCGCTGCGCGACGCGAAATACGAGACCCCCACCCCGATACAGGCGCAGTCCATACCGCACCTGCTGTTGGGGCGCGATTTACTGGGCTGTGCGCAAACGGGCACCGGCAAAACGGCTGCCTTTGCGTTACCGATGCTTCAACTGATCTCAGAAGCCAAACTGCCGCTCCGGCGCAACGCGCCGCGGGCGCTGATACTGGCCCCCACGCGTGAACTGGCCAACCAGATCGGCGAAAGCTTCCGCACCTACGGCCGCCATCTGCGCGTCAGCCACACCGTGGCGTTCGGCGGCGTCAGCATCGTCCACCAGATTCGGGCCATGTCCCGCGGTGTTGACATCCTGATCGCCACGCCGGGCCGCCTGCTCGACCTGATGAACCAGCGCCACGTATTCCTCGACAAACTGGAAATCTTCGTTCTGGACGAAGCCGACCGGATGCTCGACATGGGCTTCATCCCCGATGTGAAACGGATCATCTCCGCGCTGCCCCAAAAACGGCAGACGCTGTTTTTCTCCGCCACCATGCCGGATACCGTGACAGGGCTGGCCAACAGCCTTCTGCGCAATCCCATGCAGGTGTCGGTGAGTCCCGTTTCCTCCACCGCCGAAAAGGTCGAACAAAAAGTCCTTTTCGTGGAGCGGGATAACAAGGAAACTCTGCTGCTTTCGCTTATGAAAGACGTAAGCATCAGCCGCGCGCTGATCTTCACCCGTACCAAGCACAAAGCCAACCGCGTTGCGGAAAAGCTGAACAAGAACAACGTTATCGCCGAAGCGATCCACGGCAACAAATCGCAGGGAGCACGCATGCTCGCGCTGAAGAACTTCAGCGCCGGCCGCGCCCGCGTTTTGGTGGCCACCGATATCGCTTCGCGCGGCATCGACATCAAGGGTGTGACGCACGTCATCAACTTCGAAATGCCGATGGAGCCGGAAGCCTACGTACACCGCATCGGGCGCACCGCCCGCGCCGGGGCCGCAGGTATCGCCATCTCGATGTGCGACGGGGAGGAACGCTCCATCCTGCGCGCCATCGAGCGGATCATCAAGGCATCCATCCCGGTCGACGCGGAACATCCGTTCCACGCGGCACACTTGGCGCATGGCCCGGCCGGCCGCTCCGGCGGCGGCCCGCGCCGCTTTAACAACCAGGGGGGACGCCCGTTCCGCCCCTCGCGGCCGCAGGGGAACCGCTCCTACGCCAGCCGCTGATCTTTAGGCCTTTGGGCGGGATGCCCGCGGCAAAACGCCGCGGCTCCCGCCTTTTTTTCGTCCCGCTCCCGCCGCCACACGGTTGGTATATAATCATTACCAGACGGATTAGAGAGGTTTTCCCTATTCAATCTGGAGGTCTGCATGAAGAAACCGATATTCCCCATAGCCGTATGCGTTTGCGCCGCCGTGTTGCTCGCTCTTGCCGCCCCGGCATTCGCCAAAGATAAAATCATCGAGGGGTTCAATTCGCCCGAAAGCGTAGCGCGCGTGGGCAAATACCTCTATATCTCCAACCTCGGCGTGAAGCTGGAGCCGAGCGCGAAAGACGGCGACGGCTATATCTCGAAATTGGATCTCGCTGGCAACATCGTAAAGAAGGATTTCATAACCGGCCTTGACGGCCCCAAGGGGCTTGCCGTGCTGGGAAATGTGCTCTATGTCGCCGATATTGATCACCTGCGCGGCTTTAACCTGCAAAGCGGCGAGAAGGCGTTCGACCTCGATTTCACCGCCGAAAAAACCGCGTTCCTCAACGATATCGCCGTGAAGGACGGCGGCAAGCTTTTCGTCTCCGCCACCGACATCAATAAAATATTCGAGGTGGACGTGAAAGCGAGGAGCTACCGCGATATCGGCTTGACCGTTCCCGCCCCCAACGGTCTCTGGTACGGCGCGAAGGAGAAGCATCTCTACATCGCTGGCTTCGCCAGCAAGGACGGCAAAGCCGCCGGCGAAGTGGGAGTGGCCGACCTTTCGGGCAAAACCGCTTCGTACCGCACAATCATCGACCGCCCCGGTTTTTACGACGGCCTCCAGCCGATGGGACACGGGATTTTTCTCGTTTCGGACTGGGGGGCGTTCGAGCCGGGCAAAGGGGTATTGCTCCGCGTGGACACGAAGAAGGGAACGTTTGAAGTCCTCCCCGGCGTTTACGGCGGTCCGGCGGATTTCCTTTATATTCCCGGCAAAGGAACGCTCTACCTGCCCCGAATGATCGACGGGAAGCTGGAGATACGCACACTTCTTCGCTAGAATTTTTGCAGATGTCCCGCCAGGACGGCGAAGGCGGCCAGCGGGATTTCCTCGGCGCGCGCGTTGGAGCCAAGATTTGCCGCCGCCATCGCTTGTTCCAGCGACGCGGCGGTGTAAAGCCCTTTCAGGTTGTTGCGCAAGATGCGGCGCTTTTGCGAGAACGCGGCTTTCACCAGCGCAAAGAGGGCCGTTTCGTCCACCGCCACCGGCGGCGTTTTCAGCGGCGTAAAGCGGAGAACCGCGGAATCGACCTTTGGCGGGGGACGGAACGCCCCCGGCTTTACGACAAACAGTTCTTCAATTGCCCAATGGTAACCGCTCAGCACCGAGAGAGACCCGTAACTGCGGCTTCCCGGGGCGGATGCGATGCGGCGGGCCACTTCTTTTTGAAACATCAACACCATCCGGGCGATATTCCGCTTGTGCGCGATGAGGTGCTTATAGATAAAGACGGAGGCGTAATACGGGAGGTTGCTCACCACGATGAGCGGCCCGTCCATCGCGCTGAAATCGACGTCTTCGGCTTTTTCCTTTAGCAATGTGGCGCCGCCGTGGTTGAGCATGAGGTCAAGCGTCAGTTCGTGATCCGGCTCCACCAGGGTCAGGCGCGGCGTGGCGGATGCCAGCAGGCCGGTGAGCGCCCCCATGCCGGGGCCGATTTCAACCACATGATCGCCGGGGCGTATCTCCGCCGCTTCCACGATTTTCTGGCAGATGGAGCGGTCGGCCAGAAAATGCTGGCCCAGCTTGGGTTTATTCCCCCATGTGCGCGTTTTTTTCATTGCCACAGTATGCGGGAGGGGGGGAGCATTATCAACATCCATCGTGCTATACTAAATCGCGCTGTTTTGACGGCAAATACGGATATTGGGCGGCGGGATATTTATCCCCCGGTGCTTCGGATTGTTAGGGAGTTTATGAAAAAAACGCTCTCCAGCGGCGGCTTCACCCTGATTGAGCTGATCATGGTAATCGTTATCCTGGGCATCTTGGCCGCCGCGGCGGTGCCGCGTTTTATGGATCTTTCGGGAAACGCCCAAACCGCCGCCGCCCAAGCCATTGCCGCCTCCCTTTCCTCCGCCAGCTCGATGAACGCTGCCGCCTGCAAGGTGAAAAACGCGGGAGCCTTGCCGGCCATCACCACCTGCGCCGGCGCGGCCGCCCTGCTGGAGGGGGGCGCGTTACCGAACGGCTACACCATCGGCGGCAC
Organism: Nitrospinota bacterium; assembly: GCA_016217735.1. Taxonomy (NCBI): domain Bacteria; kingdom Pseudomonadati; phylum Nitrospinota; species Nitrospinota bacterium. Next base: position 66,871 of record JACRGQ010000052.1, on the reverse strand, counting down.
CGCGCCATCCTGCACGGTCATCCATACCGCAACCAACACGGTGGCGACCTGGCCCATGATCGCCACCACCGCCACCGCCTGCCTGTAAACCGGCCGCCCTTAAATTTTTCCCGTTCCCCCCGTCCTCCTATATAATTAACCCATGAGAAAAAAACTGATCGCCGGTAATTGGAAGTTATTCAACAACGCCTATGAAACCGAAGCGCTGATCAAAAAACTGATCGACTTGCGCGCCGCTGAGATGGAAGCGGACGTGGTGGTGGCGCCCCCTTTCACCAGCTTGCACGCGGCGCACCGGGTATCCGGCCACTCCGGCATTGAACTGGCCGCCCAAAATGTGTTCTGGGAAGAAAAAGGGGCCTTTACCGGCGAAGTCTCCCCCGCCATGTTGCTGGACGCCGGCTGCAAATGGGTCATCATCGGCCACTCCGAGCGCCGTCAGTATTTTGGAGAGACCGATGAAACAGTCAACCGCAGGATAAACGCCGCACTCAAAGCCGGCCTCAAACCGATAGTCTGCGTAGGGGAAACCCTGCGGGAGCGCGAAACGGATCAAACCACCGCCGTGATAGGCAAACAGCTTGAAGGCGGCTTCGCGGGCATCGCCGCGGCCTCTTTCGAAAAGATCACCATCGCCTACGAGCCGGTATGGGCCATCGGCACCGGCAAGACCGCCACCGGCCAGCAGGCCCAGGACGTACACGCCTTCATCCGCGGTTGGCTGGACAAGAAATATGGCGCCGGCACCGCCCAAATCGTCCGCATCCTCTACGGCGGCTCGGTGAAAAGTTCCAACGCCGCCGAGCTGATGGCCCTTCCCGATATCGACGGCGCGCTGGTGGGGGGCGCCAGCTTGATTGCGGATGATTTCAGTGCTATTATCCGCCTTTCGGCCAAAGCCGGAAAATAAGGTTTTTTGGACGCAATGCGCCGCTGTCGCCGCATGTTGGCCGGGTATGAATACATGGTTTGTTGCAGGGAGATACCGTTAGAATGTTTAACACGCTTCTTATAATCGTCCACGTATTCGTGGCGCTGGTTCTTATCCTCGTGGTGTTGCTCCAGTCCGGCAAAGGGGCCGGCCTTGGCGCCGGTTTCGGCGGCAGTTCGCAAAGCGTCTTCGGCGCGCGCGGCCCGCAAAGCTTCCTGGGGAAGTTCACCACCGTCTCGGCGATCCTCTTCATGGTTACCTCGCTCACCCTTTCGGTGCTTTCAGCCGGCGCCGGTCACCGCACCGTCGTGGACGGGATACCGGCAGATCCCAAGGTGGACAAGGCAAATCCGGCGGCCCCCGCCGCACCCGCTCCCGCCACCAGCGGCAATATCGATCCTTTTCAGGCCGTGAAAGAGATGCAGACCAAAGAAGCCGCCGCACCCCAGCCGTCCACCGCCGGAGAAACCAAGGGAAAATAGCCCAATACCATGAGGAGAGCGCTCTGCACCGCCGTTTTGCTGTTCATGACGGCATGCGACTCTCCAAAGGTTAATAGCGGGCCGGTTCCGACGGCCGCTTCCAAAGCACCGAAAGAAACCCCCGTCCGGGGCGATATGCTGGTGGAAGCCTCCATCGGCGATGCCAGCAACCTCATCCCTATGCTTTCGGCGGACGCCGCTTCCATGTCCATCTCCGGCCTCATCTATAACGGACTGGTGCAGTACAATCCCAAATGGGAAATCGAGGGGGACTTGGCGGAGAGCTGGGAAATAAAGGACAGCGGCAAAACCATCGTCTTCCACCTGCGCAAAGGGGTTAAGTGGCACGACGGCGCCCCCTTCACCAGCGCCGACGTGATGTTCGGTTACAAGACCATCATCCAGCCGGGCACCCGCACCGCGTATGCCGAACCGTATATGCAGGTGAAAAGCGCCGAAGCGCCGGACGACCACACCTTCATCGTCCATTACGAAAAGCCGTATGCCCCCGCCCTCGAATCGTGGGGTTCGCTCCCGGTGCTTCCCAAACACCTTCTCGAAGGGAAAGACATCAACAATTCGCCGCTCTCACGCAAGCCGGTCGGCACCGGCCCGTACAAGTTCGTGGAGTGGGCCGCCCAAGAGCGGATCATCCTCGAGGCGAATAAGGAGTACTTTAAAGGGGAGCCATACCTCACCCGCTACGCCTACCGGATCGTGCCGGACAGCGCCACGCAGTTCCTCGAACTCAAGGCCGGTTCCATCGACATGATGGCGTTGAACCCCGTCCAGTACGCCCGCCAGACCAATAACGCGGAGTTCGAGAAAAATTTCCAGAAGTTCAAGTACGTGGCTAACGCCTACACCTACATGGGCTACAATTTCCAGCGCCCGCTCTTCAAGGACAAGCGGGTGCGCAAGGCCATCGCCTACGCCGTGGACAAAAACGAGATCATACAGGGGGCGCTGATGGGGCTTGGCAAGCCGGCCGCCGTCCCTTACAAACCGGGCACCTGGATGTATAACCCGAAAGTGCAGACCTATCCCTTCGATTCCGCCAAGGCGCAACAGCTTCTAGCCGAAGCGGGCTGGACGCAAAAGGACACGGATGGCATCCTGATGAAGGATGGCAAGCGGTTTGAGTTCGAGATCATCACCAATCAGGGAAACGACAAGCGCAAAAAGGCGGCGGAGATCATCCAGCAACGGCTGAAAGCCGTCGGCATCGGCGTGAAATTCCGGGTGATCGAGTGGTCGAGCTTCCTCAAGGAGTTCATCAACAAGCGGAACTTCGACGTCTGCCTGCTTGGCTGGACCACGGGGCCGGAGCCGGACCAGTACGAGATATGGCACTCATCCAAGACGAAAGAGCAGGAACTGAACTTCATCTCCTTTAAGAACGAAGAGGTGGACATCCTGCTTGAACAGGGCCGCCGCACATTCGACCAAAGCGAGCGCAAGAATATCTACGACCACTTCCAGGATATATTGGCGGAAGAACAGCCCTACCTGTTCCTCTACTACGAGGAGGCGCTGCCGGCCGTTTCGGCCCGCATCAAAGGGATCGAACTCCACGAATCAACCATGGGCATCGGCTACGAATGGCCGGTGAAATGGTACGTTCCCAAACCGCTGCAAAAGTACGCCATGCAGCCATGAGCCGGCCGCGCGTCCTCGCCATCATCCCCGCCCGCTACGCATCCACCCGCTTCCCCGGCAAGCCGCTGGCGCTGCTCAAGGGAAAAGAGATCATCCTGCATGTCGCCGCGCGCGCCGCACAATGCAAAACGGTGGACGACACGGTGGTGGCAACCGACGACCAACGCATTTTCGACGTGGTGGTCAAGGGCGGCTTTAAGGCCGTCATGACGAGGCCGGATCATGTGTGCGGCACCGACCGGATCGCCGAGGCGGCCGAAAAAAACGATGCGGATATCATCGTCAATATCCAGGGGGATGAGCCGATGATTGATACCGCATCGGTGGACCGCGCGGTGCAGGCGCTGCTGGACGAGCCGGCGCTGGATGTCGCCACGCTGGCGGTGCCGATCACGCACGGCGGGGAATTTGAAAATCCCAACGCCGTCAAGGTGGTGATGGACAACCGGGGAAACGCGCTCTATTTCTCCCGCGCCCCCATCCCCCACAACCGGGGAAAGCTGGAAAATCCCCCCCGCCACAAACATTTAGGTTTGTATGTCTATCGCAAGACGTTTTTGATAAAATTCTCCCGGATGGAACCGGGGATACTGGAACAGGCCGAACAGTTGGAACAACTCCGGATTCTCCAAAACGGGGTGAACATACGGGTGATCGTAACCGGCAAAGACAGCATCGGTATCGATACACCCGGGGATCTCAAACGGGCGGAGGCGTTGACGCATGTCTAAATTCATATTCGTCACGGGCGGGGTTCTTTCATCGCTGGGCAAGGGGCTTTCATCCGCCTCCATCGGCGCGCTGCTGGAGGCCAACGGGCTGAAAGTCACCTTCATCAAGCTCGACCCCTATATCAACGTGGATCCAGGAACCATGAGCCCCTACCAGCATGGCGAGGTTTTCGTCACCGACGACGGCGCCGAAACCGACCTCGATCTCGGCCACTACGAACGCTTCGTCACCACCCGGATGGGAAAAGTCAACAACGTCACCACCGGCAGAATTTACGACACCGTCATCCGCGCCGAACGCGAAGGGAAATACCTGGGCAAAACGGTGCAGGTCATCCCGCACATCACTGATGAAATCAAAAAACGGATCCATGATGCCGCCAAAGGGTACGACATTATTATCTGCGAAATCGGCGGCACCGTCGGCGACATCGAATCGCTTCCATTCCTCGAAGCAATCCGCCAATTCAAGTTCGACGTGGGGGAACGGGACATCGCGTATATCCATGTGGCGCTGGTGCCGTATATCAAATCCGCCCACGAGCTGAAAAGCAAGCCGACACAGCACTCGGTGAAAGAACTGCGCGAGATCGGCATCCAGCCCGACCTCTTGCTCTGCCGCACCGAAATACCGATCCCGGACGAGATGAAAAAGAAAATATCTCTCTTTTGCAACGTGCGGCACGAGCGGGTGATAAACGCCATCGACGTGAAAAGCATCTATGAACTGCCGCTGGTGTTCCATGAGGAACGGGTTGATGAAATCCTCATGCACCTGCTCGATATTAAAGTGGAAAAGAAGGATCCCGCGCAGTGGCGGCGGATCGTCGACACCGTGCTGCGCCCGCCGCAGCGGGTAACCATCGCGGTGGCCGGCAAATACGTCGAATTGCAGGAATCGTACAAAAGCCTCGCGGAGGCGCTCACCCACGGCGGCATAGCGAACAACTCCGGCATCGACATCCGCTGGATCGACAGCGAACAGGTGACATGGGAAAACGCCGAAACCGTTTTCGCCGGTTGCGGCGGCATTTTGGTGCCGGGCGGATTCGGTACCCGCGGCGCGGAAGGGAAAATCACCGCCGTGCGCCTCGCGCGCGAACGGAAAATCCCTTTCTTCGGCATCTGCCTCGGCATGCACTGCGTGGTTATCGAATACGCCCGCAACGTCTGCGGCATCAAGGATGCCAGCAGCAGCGAATTCGCGCCGGACGGCAAACATTCGGTGATCGACCTGATGCCGGACCAGAAAGGGCGGGTGATGGGCGGCACCATGAGGCTGGGAAACTACCCCTGCATCCTGCGCAAGAACAGCCACGCCCACCGCGCCTACGGCGCCGAGGAAATCAACGAACGGCACCGGCACCGCTACGAATTCAACAACAAGTACCGGATGCAGCTCGAAGAGGCGGGGCTGGTCATCAGCGGCCTTTCGCCGGACGGCAACCTGGTGGAGATCGTCGAGATCAAGGACCACCCTTGGTTCCTTTCCGGCCAGTTCCACCCCGAGTTCAAATCGTCGCCGCTGAACCCGCACCCGCTCTTCACGGCGTTCATCGGGGCGGCCATTAAATCGGAATACCTGCTGTGACGCATCACGCGCAACGCATTGTGGAAGCGCGCGGGGTGCGCATCGGCAACCCCCTTGCCTTCACGCTTATTGCCGGACCCTGCGTGATCGAGGACGAAAAGAGCGCCCTCCACGCCGCGGAACTGCTGAAGAACATAACCGCCGAACTCGGCATCGGCCTCGTTTACAAGTCGAGTTTTGACAAGGCGAACCGCTCATCCATAAAATCGTTCCGCGGTATCGGCATGAAAGAGGGACTGCGGATTCTCAACAAAGTACGCGAGACCTTCGACGTGCCGGTGATATCGGATGTGCATGCCGAAGAGGAAATCCCGGAGGCGGGCGCGGCGCTGGACTTCATTCAGATACCGGCCTTCCTCTGCCGCCAGACCGATCTTCTGATCGCCGCCGCTAAAACCGGCAAGGCCGTAAACGTGAAAAAAGGGCAGTTTATGGCCCCGTGGGATATGGCGAAGGCCGCGGAAAAGCTGACCGAGAGTGGCAACGAACAGATCATGCTCACCGAGCGCGGCACCACCTTCGGTTACAATAATCTGGTAAATGACTTTCGCGGCCTGCAAATCATGGCGCAGTTCGGATTCCCGGTGGTTTATGACGCCACTCACAGTGTGCAGTTGCCGAGCGCCAGAGGGGAAAGCTCCGGCGGCGAACGGAAATTCGTGCCCGCCTTGAGCCGCGCGGCCGTCGCCGTGGGGGTTGCCGCTGTTTTTATGGAAGTACACCCCAATCCGGATACCGCTCCATGCGACGGCCCAAACATGCTTTTTATGAAAGACCTGCCGAACCTGCTGAAAGACCTTCAGGTGATTGACCGGCTCGTTAAACGCCTGTAGGCCGCTGGCCGGATGCCGCGCTGATTTTCATTTAAAAAAGTAATGACAGCGGAACAATTCCTGTTACAATTATCAATCTATCATCGCTTTCTTGGGTAAATACCGAGGGATGCGGGTAATGTCGGGACGTGGCTCAGCCTGGTAGAGTACACGCTTGGGGTGCGTGGGGTCGTGGGTTCAAATCCCGCCGTCCCGACCATTTTTTTTCAACGGCTTAACCCCCAAAAAGGCACGGGATGGCCCTTCAGGCAAGAAGCCGAAAATGCTTGAGTGTGGCCAGTTCAGCTATTATCTTAAAATTGGCTTCAAATGTTTAATATATTCTGTCCTGCTCCGCAGCGATAATGTCGTCTGCCTTATGCTTAAGTCCATACCCACCGCTTTTTCCTGTTCCAATTACCGACTATTGCTTTTTCCGGGCTATTGACATAGCATAAAATGATTAGAACGTTATGTGGAACCATGCACAAAAGGAGGAGAAAAGAAGAGAGGAGAATAAATTTTCCAGCGTTAGAGGGTGAAGTATCCGCTTTTTAATATTTGACTATGGGGAAGATGAAGAACATGAAGAAAATTCTTTTAGTAATCGCGGCGATGGTAATGGTGCTTGCCGCAAGCAGCACCACTTTTGCAGAGAGCAAGAAGGCGGCGGCCGCGCCCGCAGCAAAGCCGGCGGCGGCCCCGGCGGCGGCTCCGGTTGCGCCGATGTACTGGGACAAATGGGAACGGGGAACGGCGGACGGCATTGTTCCTCCCTGCGGCGTCAACGTTCTGCCGCTTGGCGGGGATGATATCCTCCAGGCGACCGTTGATACCTACTGTGCCGTGAAACCCGGCAAATACATCTCCTTTATCAATCCCGCCGCGATAAAGGTGTACAAAGCGCGCGGCACGAACTACCCGGACGGCAAGACCGGCGTTCTGGTGTTCAGGGAAATCGGCGTTGCTTTCTCGACCGATCACAAAGGGGGCAAGCCGGTTTATGACGTGATTTCGCTGAAAGACGGCAGCTCCGCCGCCTCGAAGGAACCCGGCCATCCGCTGAATCCCGAAGTCTGCGCCAAATGCCACATCGGTTTTAAAGGCACCTGCAAAGGCTTTGTCTGCGGAAACAGAAACGGATAACGCGTTTCACCGAACGAAACGGTTTATAAAAAATCCCCGGCAGCGCATGCTCCCGGGGATTTTTTTTACGGGAAACCGGCGCACCGTGTTTCGACGCGGTCTTTGTCAAACTTTCAGGGTGAGGAACTTTTTCAGGCGGGCGCGTTCTATCCCTTTTTTAAGTTCCGCGATGCCCGCCGCAGCGCTCTCGCGTCCCTTCTGAATGAAGGCCGCCGATTTCTTGAAATCCCACCAATCCATTTTGCGCATATCGGGGCGGATCACATAATCGGCGTCTTTCAGCTCCATTTCCGAAAGCGTGATGCGCGTCGCCATGTTCGAACGAAGCACCACTTCCAGCCCGTTGCCCGGATCCGGCGCGTCCAGCATATCCTGCGATATGTCTATGGCAACCACAAAATCGGCCCCCATCTCGCGCAGCAGGCGCACCGGATTTTGCATGCTCCAACTCCCGTCAACCAGGCGCACACCGTCCCAAGCTATCGGCGGAAAAAATCCGGGTATGGAACAGGTGGCGGCGATAGCCCGGCGCAACGGCCCCTTGGTAAGAAAATAGGGGCGGCTGTTCACGATATCGGTCGCCACGCAGGCGAAGGGAATCTTGCTGTCTTCGATATTAACATCCGGCACCATCTTCGCCAGCAGCGATTCAAGGCGGTTCACCGAAAGATACGACAGTTGCGTCATCGAAACGCTGTAAAAGAGCGACTTGCGGAACGTTCTGAGCATGCGGCGGAAAATGCCGCGGCGCTCGTCCTCTGCGCGCTCGCGAACCAGAATATCCCCCCGCAGGTCGGAAAAATCCTCGCCTTTTAAAAAGGCAAGCACGATCCGTTCCACCTCTTCAATATCGAGGGAAAGCGCGTACAGCGCGCCAATGAGCGCTCCCACGCTGGCTCCCGCAACCATGTCGGGCCGCAGTCCGGCCCCTTCCATTTCGCGCAACACCCCCAGGTGCGTCATGCCGCGGGCCGCCCCGCCGCTCAGGCAGAGCCCAACCTTGAAAGGATTTTCGAATATCACGGGTAATTCCCTTAGTTGGTGTAGGCCGCTTCCATCTCTTTGCGGTATTTTTCCTCAATCACATGCCGCTTCAGTTTCAGCGAGGTGGTGAGCAGGCCGTTATCGGGCAACCAGCTTTCGTCCACCAATATAAGCCGTTTTACCCGTACATAGCCGGGAAAACCGGTCAGGCGCGCGTTTACCGCCGCCATCAGCGCCTCTTCAAATTTCCCGCCATGCGGAGGGTGCTCGCCTTCGTACGCAAAGCCATTTTCAGCGGCGAACTGCCGCAGCTTGTCCGGGAGCGGCTTGGCCAGCAGCAGCAAAAACGGCTTCTGCTCGCCGTAAATCATAAGGTTCTCGAAAATGCCCATCGCCTTGATCTCGGCTTCCACCCGGTCGGGCGGCACTTTTTCGCCGTTCGACATGACGATGATCTGCTTGAGCCTGCCGGTGATCTTCAGATGGCCGTTGGTGATCTCACCCACGTCACCGGTGTGTACCCACCCTTCGGCATCGATAATTTGGCGGGTCGCCCCTTCATTGTTCCAGTACCCCTTCATCATGCCGGGGGTTTTGGCGATGATTTCGCCGTTTTCCACGATCCGAATCTCCACATCGTCCAGCGGCGGGCCAACCGTATCCCCCCGGTTGTTTCCTTCGCGGTTGCAGCTCAGCACCGGGCTGGTCTCCGTCAAGCCGTACCCCTGTATCACCGGAAGGCCGATCGCCACGAAAAGCCGCCAGATGTATTCCGGCAGCGCCGCGCCGCCAGAGACCGCCAACCGTAGCCGCCCTCCCATTTTCCCCAGAATTTTTTTGCCGACGATACCATTGAACAACGGATTGAGCAGGAAAAGCGGCGACCACGGCCCCCGCCCCTGCCCGTGCAAGAACGCGCCGTAACCGATGTTGACCGCCGTTTTGAATATCCACTTTTTCACGGGAGAAGCCTTCGCCACTTCGTCCGTCACCCGCTCGTAAATACGCTGGAATACCAGCGGCACCGTGACTATCACCGTTGGCCGCTGCGTAAGAAGATCTTCAGCGACACTGCGGACGTTGCGGGCATAAACCACCGAGGATCCCGCCATGACCGGCAGGTAATAACCAACCGTGCGTTCAAACATGTGGGTAAGCGGGAGGAACGAAAGGAAAAGGTCATCGGGCGTAACGGTGGCGGCGCGAAGACCGGCATGCGCATTCCAAAGAATGTTGCGGTGCGTCAACACCACACCTTTTGGCAGGCCGGTGGTGCCGGAAGTGTAGACGATAGTGGCGGGGGATTCCGGCGTAACGTCGTGGACATATATTCCAGAATCGTCGGTGCAAAGCCAGTCTTCGTAATACTTCACCCGCGGGTCGCGCGACGTATCCTTGAACCGGCGGATGATGAGCACCCGTCCAACAGTGGGGATGCGGTCATGAATTGGGCGCAGCGAATCCCAGGTATCGGAATCCTCCACCACCAGCAGCCTCATCCGCGAGTCGTTTATTATGTGGACGATGTTATCGTGCGAGTCCTTGATGAAAATGGGCACCACCACAAGGCCCGAGGCAAGCGCCGCCATGTCGCAGAGTACCCACTCCATCGAGTTGCGCACCATAAGCCCAATGCGGTCGCCCGGCATCAACCCTTCGTTTTCCAGGGCGCCCTGCCAGCAACTTGCGTCGCGGTTCATGCCGCCCCAGGTCTTTTCCACCCACACGCCGCGCGGTTCGTCATACTGGCGGTAAGCCATCTTGCCGGGGTTTTTTTTAATACGCAGTTCGAAAAGGCCGGCTATCGTACCCGCTTCTTTATAGTCGATATAATCCGTCGTCTGTTTCATGGCATCTCCTTACAGGGCGTTCCAGCCCGCATCCGGCGCGAAACGGGGGCCGTATTTAGTCCGCAACTCCTCAAGGCGCGCGGTCAGCGCCGCCTTCCCCGCCGCGCGCGCGTGGCGCAACGGCCCGCCGCGAAACGGCGCGAAGCCGCTGCCAAAGACCATCCCGGCATCAATAAGGTCGGCGTCGGCCACGATCCCTTCGCGCAGGCAGGCGACACACTCGTTGACATAACGCAGCATCAGCCGATCGGTAATTTCCTTCATTTCCGGTGTAGCCGGCCCCGCCGCCGTCCGCACTTTCCCGGAGCGGTGGTCGTAATACCCCTGACCGCTCTTGACGCCAAGCTTGCCGTCCTTCACCATGCTTTCAAGCTTCGGGGGCATCTCCGCGCCAAACTTCTCCTTGAAGATATGCCCAACGTGATAACAGATATCAAGTCCCACCGTGTCACCCAGCAACAGCGGTCCCATCGGCATGCCAAACCGCACCGCCGCCGCGTCGATGACGGCCGCTGGTATTCCTTCTGATTCCATCATCATCGCTTCCATAAGGTACGGCATCAACACACGATTCACAAGGAAACCGGGACTGCTTTTCACCGGCACCGGCAGCTTGCCGATGGCCCCCACATAGGCGAAGGCCGCTTCCAGCGCCGCCGCGCCGGTTCCCGCACCTTGCACCACTTCCACCAACGGCATCTGCGGCACCGGATTGAAAAAATGAATGCCGACCAGCCGCTCCGGGCGGGCCAGCGTGGCAGCCATCTCTTCCAGCGGGATGCTGGAGGTGTTGGTGGCAAGCACCGCTCCGGACTTCATCACCGGCTCCAGCCGCGCGAACATCTCGCGCTTCACCTTCAGGTCTTCAAACACCGCTTCGATGACGATGTCGGCGGAAGCCGCGCCCGCGCCGGACGGATCGGGTATCAGCCGGTCGAGCGCCAACTGCACCAGCCGGGGTTCTTTCAGCTTCTTTTTGAACAGGGCCGCCGCCCGCTTGATGGCGGGGGCGATGAACTTCGTTTCGCGGTCCTGCAACGTGACGGTGAGGCCGCGCAACGCGCTCCACGCCGCGATGTCTCCTCCCATTGCGCCAGCCCCGACGACGTGGAGCCGCTTCACCGGCTGCGCGCTCTTTTTCGCGAAGCCCTTGAGACGATCCTGCAATTGAAAAAGCCGCACGAGGTTCTGGGCCGTATCGCCCACGATGAGGCGCGAGACTGAACGGGCCTCTTCCTCCATCATCCGCCGCTCGTCGCCGCCATACCGCGCCCAAAGGTCAATCATGGCGAACGGCGCGGGATACTGGCCCGGATCCGCCTTCTCCGCCGTTTTCTTGCGCATCATCCCGGCGGTAATCCCGCGCAGAATCGGCAATCCGGCAATCGCCTGCATCCCGCCCGCTTTGTGCGGCGGGGCATTCTTTTTTATCAAGGAAAGCGCGGCGGCCTTCAGGTGCCGATCCGGCGCGGTCATATCGACCAGCCCGGCCTTCTTCGCGGCCTTCGCGCTGAAGCTGCGGCCGGTAAGCATCATTTCCAAGCCGGAGATTCCCCCCATCACCCGCGTGGCGCGCACCGTGCCGCCAAAACCGGGATGGATGCCAAGCTTTACCTCCGGCAGGCCAAGTTGCGTTTTTTCGTCGGTGGAGGCAACGCGGTAGCGGCAGGCAAGCGCCAGTTCCATGCCGCCGCCGAGGCAGAAGCCGTGGATAAGCGCCACTGTGGGGAACGGCATCTTTTCAATACGGGTAAAAACCTCCTGCCTCCGGCGGATGAGCGCCAGCGCGGAGGCTTCATCGGTCACCTTGGTGAACTCGTTTACATCGGCCCCGGCGATGAAGCCGCTTTTTTTGGCGGAATATATGACGAGCGCGGAAGACTTTTGCGATTCGATATGCGTGAGCGCCCCGTCCAGTTCCAGCAACACATCGGATGAGAGGACATTGGCGCTGGCATCGGCCTTGTCCAGCGCCAGCCACGCAACGCTCTGTGCGTCCATTTCCAGCTTGAAGTGCTTAAACGTTTTATCCATCGGCCCGCTCCACGTTTTCCACCAACACCGCGCCCCCCTGCCCGCCGCCGATGCAAAGCGACGCAATGCCTTTCCGCGCGCCGTTGCGGCGCAGCGTGTTGAGCAGGTGCAACGTAAGGCGCGCGCCGCTGGCGCCGACCGGATGGCCGATGCTCACGCCGCCGCCGTCGACGTTGATGTTCTTCATATCGAGAGGGCCGAGGCCTGCGGCGAAACCGCCTATTTCGTTCTTCATATAGCTCCCATCGTTCCACGCCCGCAGACAGGCCAGCACCTGCGTGGCGAACGCCTCGTTAATTTCGATGTTGCCAAGGTCGGCGGTGGTAAGGCCGTTGCGCCCCAAAATCCCGGCCATCGCATGCACCGGCCCCAGCCCCATCTGCGCCGGATCCACCCCCGCCCACTCGAAATCGAGCAGCTTGCCCAACACTGGCAGACTGTGCTTTTTCACAGCCGCGCCGCTGGCAAGCAGAAGCGCCGCCGCGCCATCAGTGAGTTGCGCGCTGTTGCCGGCGGTCACTTTGCCCAGCTTCGGATCGAACACCGGCTTGAGTTTTGCAAGCTTCTCCATATCGCTGTCGCGCCGCACCCCGTCGTCGAAATCGTACACGTTCCCCGCCGCATCGATCAGCGGCGACAGTTCACCGTCAAAACGTTTTTCGTCGGTGGCGGCCGCCAGCCGGCGGTGGCTTTCCACCGAGAACGCGTCCATCTCTTCGCGGCTGATGCCAAAGCGGTGGGCAAGAATTTCGGCGGTCTGTCCCATGTTGAGGCCGACGACATGATCCGTCAGCCCTTGCAATACGCCGAGCACCGGTTTCAGATAGGCGGGCCGCATTTTCATCAATACAGAGAGGCGCGCGCCAAAGCCGCGCGCCTTGCCCCACGCCACCAGCCATTCAACCATTTCCGGCGTGTGGAGCAGCGGGTAGCGGCTCATCGCCTCCGTCCCGCCGGCCAACACCAGTTCGGCGCGCCCCATGGCGATATCTTTCGAGGCGCAATCAAGCGCCTGCATGCCGGAAGCGCAGTTGCGGTTCACGGTGAAAGCGGGAACTTTTTTTCCACACCCCAAACGAAGCGAGATGACCCGCGCGATGTTCGCCTCGGTCGCATCGGGAAACACGGAGCCGATCACCACTTCGTCCAGGGCCTCGGGCGAAAACGGCATCGTCAACAGAAGTTGCCGCCCCGCCTCAACCGCGAGGTCGGACGCGGAGAACACGCCGCGGTTCCCCTTCGCTTTTAAAAACGGCGTGCGGCGTCCGGCCACCACGTAGACGGGGCGGAGGTTGGCGAAACTACTTCCCATTGCGTTTGCTCCAATAATCCACGGGGAAATCGTCAACCATGATCACCTCGCGGCGCGCCACGTTGGCGGCCTCAATGGCGGCTTTTTCATCCGCGGTGATAATGCCGGCTTTCAGGGCCTCTTCGATGCGCTCGGCCTCGCCGCGCGCGGTGATCCGCTTGTCTTTCACGGCGTGGCTTACCTTCCGCTCCACATCTTCGGCCTTGACCGATTTCAGCAGCGCATCCTCGATTCTTCCCAGTTGCTCGTTCATGTTTTCGCATCTGTGGATGCCGTTGGTGAGGCGGTCGCGCGTGTCGGAGAGGCTTTGCAGTGTCTCGGCGGCTTTGGCCCCCAGCCTGTCCGACGGCGGATTAAACGGCTTGCCGAACGGGAATATAAGCAGCTTGAGCAGACACGCCGCCGCGCGGCTGGGCAGGTTTTGCAGAAATCCGGCAAGCGCCTCCTGCGCACGGTAGAGTGCGTCTTCGATCGCCCAGCCGACAAGCGGCAGGTCCTCTTTCGGCATGTGGTCGTCGGCATAACGTTTCAGCGTGGCGCTGGCGATATAAAGATTGCTCACAATATCGGCCAGCCGCCCGGCCAGTTTTTCCTTCCTCTTGAGATTCCCGCCGAGCGTCAGCATCGCCATGTCACCGGCGATGGCGAACGCCGCGCTTAACCGTCCAATGCGGCGGTAGTAGACCGCCAGCGGCCCCTCCACCGGCGACGGCAGAAACACGCCGCCGGTTATCGCGGAAACAAACGCCCGTACGCCGACGGAGAAGGTGAACCCAACGTGGCCGAAAAACGCCTTGTCGAACGCCGCGATTCCCCGCGCCGTGTCTTTATCAGCGGTGGCTTCCATTTCTTTCAGCACCCAGGGATGGGCGCGGATAATCCCCTGCCCGAAGACGATCAGCGTGCGGGTAAGGATGTTCGCCCCTTCCACCGTGATGCTGACCGGCAGGCCCTGGTACAAGCGCCCCATGAAGTTACGCGGGCCGAGCACGATGGCGGCCCCGCCCTGCACGTCCATGGCGTGGTTGACCACCTCACGGCACCGCTCGGTGAGGCTGTATTTCGATATGGCGGAGGCGAGCGATGGGGCCTCCCCCTGGTTGATCGCGTTAACGGTGAAAAGCCGCGCCGAATCCAGCCCGTAGGTAAGGCCGGCCATTTGCGCCAACGCCTCTTCCACCCCTTCGAACTTTGCCACCGGCATGCGGAACTGCCGCCGTATCCGGGCATACGCCCCCACGCCCCGGCAGGCGACCTTCGACGAAGCGGCGCTGACCGCGGGGAGCGATATGCCGCGTCCGATGCCGAGCCGCTCCATCAACATCCGCCATCCCTGTCCGGCGTAATCCTTGCCGCCGACGATGTAGTCCAGCGGAACGAAAACGTCTTTGCCCCAGATGGGGCCGTTGAGGAACGGGATGCTCAGCGGGTCGTGCCGCGGCCCGATGGTGATTCCCTTGGTATTGGTCGGTATCAGCGCGACGGTGATGCCGGGATATTCATTGTCCCCCATCAGCTTGTTGGGATCATAAAGATGGAAAGCCAACCCCATCACGGTGGCGTTCGACGAGAGCGTGATGTAGCGTTTCTCCCAGTTCATCCGGATGCCGATTATCTCTTTGCCTTCAAAAATTCCTTTTTCCACGATGCCGTTCGCCTTGATGCTGGTGGCATCACTCCCCGCTTCCGGCTCGGTGAGCGCGAAACAGGGAATCTCGGTGCCGATGGCGAGGCCCGGCAGATAGCGGTTTTTCTGTTCCGGTGTGCCGTAGTGGAGCAGCAGCTCGGCTGGTCCGAGTGAATTGGGCACCATGACCGTTATTCCGGCGGTGCCGCTTTTGCTGGCGACCTTCATCACCACTTCGCTGTGCCCCAGCGCCGAGAAATCAAGGCCGCCGTATTCCTTCGTGATGATCATCCCGAAGAATTTTTCCTTCTTGAGGAAGTCCCACACCTTCGGCGGCAGGTCGTGCAGGCGGTCGGTTATCTCCCAATCGTCGAGCATATCGCACAACTGTTCCACCGGACCGTCGAGAAACGCCTGCTCCTCCGCCGTCAGTGTTGGCTTCGGGATGGCATGCAGCGCCTTCCAGTCCGGCTTGCCGGCGAAAAGATGTTTTTCCCAGTAGACCGTGCCGGCATCCAGCGCCTCGCGCTCGGTCTTTGAAATGGGGGGCATGATTTTTTTGAAAATGCCGAGAATGGCGGGGGTTAGCAGCGCGCGGCGCAGCGGCGGCAGATTCAGCACCAGCGCCACGACGGTATAAAACGCCCATACGGCGATGAGACCCGGAGATGCCGGCCCGCCACCAATGCTTTCGGCGGTCAGCAGCGCATAGCCGAGCAGCGTCGCGGCGGCAATGCCCATTTGGAAATAAAGGATGATAAGAAGAGCGAATAAGGCAACCAACGTCCATAGAATGCAGTACATTCAGTGTTCCCTTTCTGTAGGCTTGGCTTAATACTACTACAAAACGGAACCGCTTTTCGGCGGGTATTATCAGGCGGCGGGATATGTTATCGCTTGCCGAAGGCCGGGCTTTCGGCGCGCCAGTCGCGTTGCTTCACGGCGGCATTAATCCGGGCGATCTCCGGCTTCACATCCAGTATCGCCATCGCGTTTGTGAAATTCATGGCAAGCCCCGCGTTGGACATCTCATCAAAAAGCCGCGCCATCATTTCCATGTCGGCGGCGGTATCAACGGTCAGACGGAAATCCCGCTGCATCCATACCGGCGGCATGAGGGAATTTATCCTGAAACTATCGGGGTGTTCGTGGATATACGGCGTAACATGCTCGCGGCAATAGGGCGCCGTGGCTTCCCGGTGCATCAGATCCAATGAACGGCGGCTGATGACCTCGCCCACGGAGCCGAGGGGATACTGGACGCCG
Organism: Nitrospinota bacterium; assembly: GCA_016217735.1. Taxonomy (NCBI): domain Bacteria; kingdom Pseudomonadati; phylum Nitrospinota; species Nitrospinota bacterium. The sequence goes on along the minus strand of JACRGQ010000052.1, from coordinate 50,446 downwards.
TTGGTAAGGTCGGCCCCCGTTTCGATGTGCGATTCGATCATGCGATCCATGAACTCCGCAGCCACCAGCGGGCTGTCGGCGCAGAGGCGTATCACCGGGTCGGCTTTAAGCGCGGTTGCCGCAAGGTGGTAACGGGCGAGCACGTCATCCACCGGGCCGCGGACACAGGGAACCCCCAGGCTTTCCATGTAGGCGCAGAGTATATCCTCTTCCGGCAAATCCGGCACGGCGACGGCGATGGCGGCGGCGTTCGCGAAAGAACGCGCCCCCTCGATAAGCCAACCGATCAGCGGCGTACCATCGATAAGATGCATGGTTTTGCCGGGAAAACGGGTGCTCCCCATACGAGCCTGGATGATAACAACCGGATTGTTGGGAACGCTCATCTCTTCCGCCGGCGAAAATGCACTTTTTTCCCGCCGTTATCAGCGGAATGGTAGATGGCAAGAATCAGTTCCAGCGCATCGCGCGCCTCCGTGCCGCTCGATACCGGCTCGCGCCCGCCGTCAATGGCGCGCACCAGCTCCCGCACGCAGCCGATGAAACTGTTTTCCCGTTTGCGCGGATTTTTGAACGGGGCGGAGGCCAGCTCGTGAAAACCGGTGTAGTGGCGGCTGGTGAAATTTTGAAAGGCGTGAATGCCGCCGTTACCGATAACGATGCGGCCGTTTTCAAATTGCATGTCGAGATCGAACTTGAAATAATTCCGTTCCCCTCCCCCTTCCACAAACACCGTGACGCCGCTGTGGAGCATGATAATGCCGCCGGCGGCGGTCTCGACGTTCCGCTTGCCGTGGGGACGCTTGTCGAACCCCATCACCCACGCGGCGGGGCCGCCAAAGTGGAGTACCAGGTCCATCAGGTGGGTGCCGTCGTGCAGCAGCGTGCCGCCGATGTATTTATTCCGCGGAAGCTTCGGCGGCGGCAATGAAAGCGCCTGCGCGAAAATGGTTTTGAGCGCGCCCATCTCCTTTTTCTCCACGATCTCCTTCACGCGCGAGAAATCGCTGTCGAACCGCCGCTCGTGCCCCACCAGCAGCTTAATGCCGCGTTTTTTGCACGCGGTTATAATCCGGCCGGCCTCCTTGAGGTCGGCGGTAATCGGCTTTTCAAGGTAAATCCCTTTCACATGCGGATTTTTCGCCGCCGCAAGCGCCACGGCGCAATGCGATTCCGTCCATGTGGCGATGCTGACGATGTCGATATCCTCCCGCGCCAGCATCTCGCGGTAATCACGGTAGCAGCGGCCGGCGGGAACGCGCCACTTGTCGCGGAATTTCGCCAGCCGCCAGCGGTCGATGTCGCACGCGGCGGTTATTTCCGTGCGCGGAAAAATGGCGTAGGCGCCGGCGTGCGTGGCCGGCTTCTCCCGTAGCGGGTCTTCCTCCAGCAGCGACGCGATACGGCCGCATCCCACCACGCCGACCTTGTACTTTTTGGGCATATTCAAACGTATCGGACGGCGGCGGACACCGGTTCAGCGCCTCCAGCCGCCGCCGGCACGGTAAACGCTTTCTTCGTAGCTGACCATGGTGAGGTTGTCCTCAAAATCGCCGATGCGCGCCGGAATATCGCCGTGCATCATTTCCAGGATAAGGCGCGGGAAATCGGCGCCGGCATTGATGGTGAGCTGTATCGCCCCGGAGAAACGGGGATTTACCTCGAAAAACGTGACGGTATCGCCATCCATCTTGCACTGAAGGTTCGCCGGCCCGATCAGCTTGAGGGCGCACGCGGCCTCTTCGGCCAGCCGCATCAGCGCGGGGTGCTTTTCGGTGCGCCCCTTGTCACACACGCCGGAGCGGATAACCATCCGCTGGCGCGGCACGATGGAGATGACCCGTCCGGCGAAATCGCACAACACGTCGATGGTGTACTCCTTGCCGGGAAGAAAACGCTGCACCACCGGATCATGCACATATTCAAGGAAGAAATCCAGCTCGCGCGCGCTATTGATAGGATAGGCGCTCACCGCCCCCCGCCCGGCGCGGGGCTTGATAAACAGCGGCAATACCGGCTTTTTTTGGCGCACCTCATCGGGAAGATAGGTCTCGGCCATCGGCAGGCCGTGGGATTTGAAAAAATGGTAGGTCTTGTACTTATCATTGCATATTTCGCCGATTTCTTCATCCACCACCGGGATGGTGACACCGGCGGCGGCGAATTCCTTCTTGTGGCGGCCAAACAACGGCAGTTCCTCGTCGATGGTGGGGATGAGGAGTCCAATTTCCTCTTTTTTACAGATATCCATTATGGCCGGTATATAGCCCGGCGCGTTGGAAAGCGGCGTGTTGTGATACCGGGGACAGAAAAACAGGGCGGGGGAAAGCGGATCGGTATCGGTGGCGATCACTTCGCCCGGGGTGCCGCTGGCCTTGAGCGCGTTCTGGAATCCGCGGATAAGCGCCACACGCCGCGAGGCCGCGGTTATCAAAACATTTATTTTCTTCCTGCCCATGTTCCCCTTTGCGCGTTACGGACGGCGCACCCCAACAAGACCATCCCGCCGATTGCGAATGCGAGAATTGTAGCAAAAAAGAGGGCCGGGCTTAAGAGGATTCTTCCCCACAATTCACCCGCCACGGCAACCGGGCTTTTGGGGCGGAATTCGTTATTCACGTTGTATATTTCCACCGGGCCGAAACGGAGCGCCCCCCGCAATACGTTCAGGTGTCCCGCGCCGGAGAGATTCCCCGCCAGCACGATCACCCTGTCGTAATGCCGCGCCAGCTTCCCCTCTTCTTCCGCCAAACGCGCCATCGCGGCGGGGGAAAAATTTCCGGCGTGCGGATACTCCACCACCGCCGCCGCCGGATAGCTGCCCCTGATGCTTTGCGCGAAGTGCGCGTGGGTGAGAATATCGGTATCGCCGCCAAAACCGCCCAGCGCGGCGGCGCAGGCGTCCAGCCGCTCCATCGAGGCGGAGCGGATGATAAGCGTCTTCATGTTCAGCCGAACCTCGTAAAAACCAGCTTTAGGGGAATGCGCGTCCGGGCGAAAAGCGCCGGATGCAAGGGCCGCCGTTCCCGCAACGCCGCGCCCGCCCCGCCGAACGCGGCGGCCATCGCGCGAAGATAAACGGTTGTCCCCTGCCAAAATGTTTCGCCGATGGCGTTGTATATAAGGTAGGCGGTCGCCATGCACATCGCCCACAGCGGATAGTGCCGCCAGACGATCCAGAACGCGTTGCGGGTGTAATAGAAGGCTCCCCGCCCGCTGGGCCGCCCCACGGGGCTCGACTTGTGGTAGGCCCGCACCGCCGGGGAGTGCAATATGGCGAATCCTTCCCGCAGCGCCCGCAGGGCATGATCCATTTCGTTGAAGTAGAGAAAGAACGGTTCCCACCAGTAACCCGCTTTTTCAAACACCGCGCGGCGGATGCCGGCGCCCGCGCCGTGATAGCCATACACTTCGGCAACAGCCGCGCCGGAAACCGGCTCTTCCTCAACGCCGGTGGCGGCATGCACGTCAAACGCCACGATCCCCGCTTCAGGATGCCGCTCGAAAATGGCCGCCATGCGGGTGATGGCATCGCGCGCGGGATAGCTGTCGGAGTCGAGAACCACGATGTACTCCCCCGCGGCCGCCTTGAAGCCGATGTTATAACCGGCGATACCGAGGTTTTCGCTTTGCGGCAGATAGCGGAATTGGGGAAAGCCGGCGGCCATCATCGCGGCGGTACCATCGGTGGAATTGTTATCCACGACGATCACCTCCAGCGGGGCGTGGTTTTCCAGCTTGAGGCGCTCCAGCGTGAAACGGAGGTCATCCCTCCTGTTCCAGGTGAGGATGACCACCGACACGGTTCCGGACTTTTTCATGTACCCCCAGAGCTATTTTTTTATTGCCACGATTATATCGGGTTTTGCCCCCCATTCTTTACCGCCCCCGCCCCCGCCACGAAGGGACTATTGCGCCCTCCCATCATAGTAACGGGCCTTTACGCCATCCCCCGCCTCCCGGTATGCGGCGGCGAGGTTGCGGTAATCGCCGGGGCCGGTGATCCCCGTCAGTGGCCAGTAATCGAACCGGCAGATAAACAGGGCGGTCAGAAACAGCGCCGCGAGATACGCTCCTTTGCGGGCGTTCCCCGCGCGCATCGCGCCGAAAAGAGCCGCCACACCCAGCGCCGCGAAAATGATGAAGAACGGAACAATGATTAGGCGGTAACGCTCCTGAATGGGGAAGATGAACACTCCCAGCGCCAGCGCGAAAGTAATAAGATAAAGCCAACGCGGCGCGCGTGGATCGCGCCACCCCTCCCACAGGCCGATGACCGCGAACGGAAAAACCAGCCCGAAGGTGACAAACGGCAGGTGCAGCACGTTTGAAAGCTCTTCCTTGAAAAGATAAATGTTGTAATTGGAGGGAATGGCGAAATCCCCGAAAAGCATCCGGAGCTTTTTGAAATAAAACGCGGCGTACGCCACGGGTTGATGCGCCACTTCGCCGAGAAACAGCCAAAGCCCTTTGAACGTGCCGCCGCCGCTTTCGGCCAATAGCCGCTCTTTGGCGGGAGTCGTGAGCCAAAGGTAACCGTACGCCCCATCAAGCACGTTGCCGCTTAAAAAGTGCGCCAGCGGCCCCGCATCGCCGCCCTCCCCCGGCCCCGGCAACGCCGCCATTACGGTAAAAGAACCGAGCGCGAACGCGGCGGCGCAAACGGCCGATTCACGCGTACGCCGCCGCACCGCCGAAAACAGCAATACCGCCAGCACCGCGCCCAAAAGCAGCGGGTAGGGGCGCGTCTCCATCAACAAGCCGGCGGCGGCGCCCGCCGCCGCGGCGAACGTCCACCGCCCCCCCTTCTCCATTTCGTCCAAGAGCGCAAGTACCACCACGGCCAAAAAAACCGCTATCACCTCACGCAACCAGACGCCCGCATAGAAAACAAAAGAAAGGTAAAAGGCGCAGAGGAAAAGCGCGGCCAGCGCGGCCCCTTCGCCAAACCAGCGGCGCGTGAGCCGCCAGACCATGAAAAACATCGCGCAATTGAGCAATGCCTGAAAAAGAAGCAGCGCCACCGGCGCGCGTCCGAACACCGTTTCAAAACCGGCGATGACAAGGGGATAGATCGCATGGAGCTGCCGCCGCGGCGCGCCGACGTACACCCCATCGGCCTCGATCACCCGCGCGTCGGCCAAAAAACGGGAACTGTCGAACGCCGCGTTATCGCGGAAAAATGTTTCCGGCGGCGAACCACGCTGTTCGAAAATGAACGCCGCCTGCAATCCGAACGAAAACGCCAGCAACACGGCGGCGGCAAGACCGTAACGCATTTCTTCCTTCCCCTTCAACCACATGGTTACCGTCGATTATAGCGGGAGCGGCCGCTGCCGCGCATATTACAAAAAGCGCATCTCCCCCTTGCACTTTCCGGCGCTTTGGGTTTTAATGGCCGTTCAATTTTTAGGTATTGGGAGGTTTTTAGCAATGTTTGTCGACAACGCATGGGCCATGTCCCCCCCGCCGAACGCCAACGCGTCGGGATTTGACGTTATGATGGGATACGCCCCGCTCATTCTCGTCGTTATCATTTTCTACTTTCTCATCTTCCGCCCGCAGCAGAAAAAGCAGCGGGAAACCCGTGAAATGATCGCGGGCCTCAAGGAAGGGGACAGCGTGATGACCACCGGCGGCATCTACGGCACCATCGTCAAAATAAAGGACGATGTGATCACCATAGAGGTGGCGGACAACGTGAAAATAAAAGTCAACCGCCACTATGTAGCCGGCCATAAAGACAAAGTGGAAGTGGAAAAAGCATGAACCGCCCCCTTCTTTGGCGCTTTATCGTCATAGCCGTTGTGATTGCCGCATCCTTATATGCCGCGCTTCCCCTCAATAAGAAGATAAAGCTGGGACTCGACCTGCAAGGGGGGATGCACCTCCTGTATGAGGTGCAGACCGAAAAAGCGGTCGACATGGCTTTGGCCCGCACCGCCGAAGATTTCCGCGCGCGGCTTGAAGCGGCCGGCATCGTCCCGGCCGCCTTCGCCGTGGACGACCAGAAGCGGATCAGCGTTGAAATGGCCCGCACCGCCGACATCGAGAAGGTACGCACCGAGGCCAAGGAATTCGGCGAACTTTCCGAATCCGCCGCCGACGCCAACCACATTTATTACGGCGTCACCGCGGAGCGTGCGCAGGCGATCCGCCAGCATGCCGTGGACCAGGCCCTGGAAACCCTGCGCAACCGCATCGACCAGTTCGGCGTGGCCGAACCGATGCTGCAAAAGCAGGGGGAAAACCACATACTCATCCAGCTCCCCGGCGTGAAAGACCCCGAACGGGCCAAGGAACTGATCAAAACCACCGCGCGGCTTGAATTCCGCATGGTCGATGAAAACGCCTCGTTGCAGGACGCCCTCAAAGGAAACATCCCGCCCAACGCGGAACTTCTGTACGAATACTCCAAAGACCCGGTGACCAACAAAACGGAACCGCACACCCCGTTGCTGGTGGAAAAACACGCGATGCTCGGCGGCGAATCGATAGTGGACGCCGACGTGCGGATCGACCAGCAGTTCAATGAGCCGTACGTTTCGATAAACTTCGACAGCGAAGGGGCGCGCCGTTTCGGCGATCTCACGGAAAAATTCGTCAAGCGCCGGATGGCGATCATCCTTGACGGCAAGGTGCACTCGGCCCCGGTCATCCGCGAAAAAATAACCGGCGGCAAAGCGCAGATCACGGGGGGCTTCACCGCCGAGCAGGCGCATGACTTGGCCATCATCCTGCGCGCCGGCGCCCTGCCCGCACCGCTGGCGTTGCAGGAAGAGCGCTCCGTCGGTCCCTCGCTGGGGGCGGACTCGATACGCGACGGCCTCACCGCCTGCCTCTATGGCGCGCTGGCCGTGGTGCTTTTCATGCTGGTCTACTACCGCGTCGGCGGCATTATCGCCAATATCGCGCTGACGCTCAACGTCGTAATCCTCGCCGGCATGATGGGTTACATGGAAGCAACGCTCACCCTGCCCGGCATCGCGGGCATCGCGCTCACCATCGGCATGGCGGTGGACGCCAACGTTCTGATCTATGAGCGCATCCGCGAGGAGCTTTTCAACGGCAAGACCGTCCGCGCCGCGGTGGAGGCCGGCTTCAGCCGCGCCTTCGTCACCATCGTCGATTCCAACGTGACCACCCTCATCGCGGCGGTGGTTCTCTTCCAGTTCGGCACCGGCCCGCTGAAAGGATTCGCGGTCACGCTCTCCATCGGGCTGATGGCCTCGATGTTCACCGCGGTCTTTGTATCGCGCTGGATGTTTGACTTGATTCTCTCCAACCGGAAAGTAACGGAGATAAAAGTATAATGCAGTTCTTCGGCAAAAAGCCCAACGTCAATTGGCTCAAACATAAAAAACTGGCCTACGCCTTCTCCAGCGCCCTGCTCCTGCTCACCGTGGCGTTGCTGGCGGCGATGGGCGGCCTCAGATACGGCATCGATTTCGCCGGCGGCACGCTCATACAGGTGAAGTTCAAGGAAGCCCACTCCATCAATGAAGTCCGTTCCGTGGTGGAGGCGGCCGGCTACTCCGGCGACATGCAGCAGTTTGGCACCCCCGAAGATGTGCTGATAAACATCCACCCCAAGAACGAGCAGACCGAAGAGGCTTCTAAAAAAGTGGTCACCGCGCTGGAGGCCAAATACGGCGCCGGCTCCCTTACCGTGCAGCGGACGGAAACGGTTGGCCCGAAGGTGGGGAAAGACCTCACCTGGAAAGCGCTCCTCTCCGTCCTCTGGGCGCTCGTCGGCATCCTGATCTACCTCGCCTTCCGCTTCGAGTCGCGCTTCGCCACCACCGCCGTGCTGGCGCTAATGCATGACACCGTGATCACCATCGGCGCGCTCTGCCTCTTCGGCAAGGAATTCTCGCTGCCGGTGCTGGCCGCCATCCTCACCGTCATCGGGTATTCGCTGAACGACACCATCGTCGTTTTCGACCGCATCCGCGAGAACCTCCGCCTCAAGCGTTCCCTTGAACTTCCGGCGCTGGTGAACGACGCCGTGAACGAGACGCTGAGCCGCACCATCATCACCTCCGGCCTGACGTTGCTCACCGTGATCGCCCTCTTCCTGTTCGGCGGCCCGGTGCTGCACGACTTTTCCTTCACCCTGCTGGTGGGCATCGGCTTCGGCACCTACTCGTCGGTTTTTGTGGCAAGCGCCCTGTTGATTGACTGGCCGGGCAACACCACGCAAAAGCTCTCGCTCTCCATCCGTAGCAAGTAAGGGGCGGCCGCGCGCCCTTTTCCAGCGGACGTATGGGGTATAATGGCAATATGCAAACCGATGTTGCCTTAAAAGCCTGTACCGATTACGATCCGGCGCGGGTAAAGGAATCCATCGCCTCCCTCATCGACCTCATGGGGGGGCTTGGCAAATTCGTGACCCCGGGGGATTCGGTTCTTTTAAAACCGAATATGCTCGCCCCCGCCACGCCCGAAAAGGCGGTCACCACACATCCCGCCGTTGTCCGCGCCGTGGCGGAACTGGTGCTCGACGCCGGCGGCAAGCCGTTTATCGCCGACTCCCCCGCCGTACCCGGCTTCGCCGTCACCGCCAAACGGACGGGATTGGGGGAAGTGGCGAAAGGACTTGGCATACCGATTTTCGACCTGAAAGAGTCGACCGAATTCAAGGCGGGGGACAATCGCATTTTCCGCATGCTGGAACTTTCACGCCATGCGCTGGAAGCAAACCGCATCATCAACCTGCCGAAATTCAAGACCCACGCCCAGATGTACCTGACCGGCGGGGTGAAAAACACCTTCGGCTGCGTGGTGGGAAGCCGCAAGGCGCAATGGCACTTCAAGGCGGGGATAGACCGCATCTTCTTCGCGCGGATGCTGGTGGAGGTTCACCACGCCGTCGACCCGGACCTGACGATTCTCGACACCATCGAGGCGATGGAAGGGGATGGGCCGGGCACCGGCGGCACCCCGCGCCATATCGGCCTGCTGGCCGCCGCCACGGACGCGGTAGCGCTCGACCGCACCATGCTCGACATTGCCGGGGGGGAATTGGACAACTTTTTCGTCATGCGCGCCGCCGCTGAAATGGGCATCGGCGAAACCGATCCCCGCCGCATCCGCGTGCTGGGCGATGACGCGGCGCGCTTCGCGCAACGGGACTTCCGTTTCCCCAAAACCGGCACGGTCATTTTTGGCCCTAAAGCATTCCAGCGTTTCGTCCTCAATCACCTCACCGCGAAACCTATGGAAGACCGCTCCAAATGCACACTTTGCAACAAGTGCATTGAGATATGCCCGACGGAAATCATAACGGTGAAAAACGGCAAGCTCGCTTTCAACTACGATAAATGCATACGCTGTTTCTGCTGCGTGGAGGTCTGCCCCGAAGGGGCCATGAAACCGGCCACGCCGCTCCTGCTTAAAATAGTCAGTTAACCAAATGCAAGGAGGAACAATGCACAAAATCACCATAACGCTCATCATCGGATTCTTCATCGGTTTCGGCGCCCAGGCCAACGCGTGCCAAATGAAAGCCGCCGCCACACCCGCGGAGGCCGCCGGCCAACAAGACGTTTATGCGCAACGGATGGCGCTGATGCAAGAGCGCGACGCCTTGCTGCTGGAAACGGTGCAACTGCTGAAAGATGTCGCCAAGGACAAGGGAGCAAAGACCAAAGCCGAAGCGCTGGAACAGCGGATTCAGGCCAATATCGAAAAACACAACAAAATGCATACCATGATGATGGGCGGCGCCGGCGGCATGGGGGGAATGGAACCGCAAGGCGGGATGATGCATAAGAAGGATGGTTGCTGCGGCGGCAAGGATAATCCCTGTCCCATGAAGCCCGGCGCGCCGGCGGATAAAAAAGCCGACTAACGGGGCGGATGAAACAAAAAGAACGGACGGAAAAAACAGTTGAGGCGGTGCTGGGGGCCGCCTTCAACGTCATCGCCGAACACTCGATTTCCGGCGTCACCACGGCGCTCATCGCGGAACGCGCGGGAATTTCAAAACCGCTGCTGCACTACCATTTCAAAACCAAAGAAGTGGTGCTTGACCGCGTACTGGACCGGGTGCTTGACCGCCTGCTTGAAATCCCGCTCGAGAACTTCAACAAAAAGTCCGCCCCCTTCGACGAGATCAAGGGAATTTTCAACCGGTACCGCAAAACCATCGCCGAAGAACCGGAATTGTTGATAGTATTTTTCGATTTCTGGGTGCGGGGGGTAAAACACCCGGCAATACGCGGTAAAATCGTACAGCGGTTCGACGGCTTCCGCGGCTACATCGCGCAACTGGTTCGTGACGGCGTGTCAAACGGCGACTTCACCGCCGAGAAATCGCACATGGTGCCGCCGCTCATGCTGAGCCTGCTGGAGGGAGCCTCGCTGCAATTGATCTCCGATCCCGCCGCCTTCAACATCGACCTCTACCAGTATATGGCGCTTGAAGCGCTTGGCTCAATCGCCGGCGTGAAAAAAGAAACTTTATAGTTCTTCGCTCCGCCGCCGCGCTAAACGGAACGGCGGCTACTGGAAGACGCCGATCGACTTGAGGCCCGCGGCGGTAAGCGAGAGCTGATACAGTATCTGCGTGATGTCCTGGGTCATTTGCAGACCCGAATATTGCACAACGGTCTCAGGAACCAGGATAACGTCGCCAGGACCGAGCGTGGCCCTCTTTTGGAAATACCCGCCACGCAAGGGCATCACTTCACCATTGGCTTTGATGATATTTGTCCCCGACTGGTTGGCTTGTTCGGTATAACCTCCCGCCCTGTTGATATACGCCTCCACGCTAAAATCCTTGCGGTATTGGAAAGCATTCTGGTTATACACGGCACCCATGACCAGAACCGCAGCCGGTTTTTTCGGGACATAGAGCGCATCGCCGCCTTCAAGCGCCAAATCTTCTTCCTTCGACATTTTCGTCACGTCGGACGGAACATTTACAACGAGCCGCCCGCTCCCCTCGGTTTTGCGCAATTTATCGGCCATGGCCCTAAGTCCGCCGATCATCAACTGCTTTTGATCCGCCGATTTTTCCGAACCGAGCTGCGCGGGGGCGAGCGCCAAGTGGGTGGTTTCCATATCCAGCCTGCCCGCCATATCCTCGTATTGTTTTTTCTGCATTGCGGCGATGGAGGTGCGGGTGAAGCGGAGACCGTAAGCGAAAGCCGCATTGGTGAACCCCCCGGCCCGCTTGATGACGTTCGAAAGGGTTTCCCCTTTTTGGATTATGTATTTTCCGGGGAACATTACCTCCCCTTGAAGCGTCACATATGCCGCCTCCCCCCAGTTGCTGATGGGGCGGATTATGACCTGATCGCGTTTTTCCAGAAGTATGTTGTCCCTGGAAGCCCCCCGCAGCGCGGCCTCGAGATCCACTTCAAAGTGGTTCGATTCCATCTCCTTGCCGTCACGCACTTCATAGCGGGTTATTTCCACCCTTTTCTTGTACGCTTTCTCCGTAAGGCCGCCCGCGGCATAGATAAGATCAAGCAGGCGCGCTCCCGTTGGCAAGGGATAGGAGGCGGGCTTCATGATTTCCCCTATGATGGTTACTTCGCTCTTTTGGTTCCGCTCCCACACCGAATGCACCACCAAGCGGTCATTGGCATGCAAAACGGGATTCGCGTCCCCCCGCAAGGAAACAGTATCCTCCAGATTCAGCCGGAGCAGCGTGGTCACCTTGCTGACAGGGTCTTCCCGATAAAGCTCGGCGAACGAAAGATCGGCGTCCTTGTCGAGGCCGCCGGCGGTGAGCAACAGATCCAGCACGGTCATATTCTTCTTTACTTCGTATTTCCCCGGCTTTAGCACCAGCCCTTCCACACCCACGGCCTCGGCTTCCATAAAGGCGTTGGAGTTGAAAATGTAAATCCTGTCTCTGGCCATAAGGTTCAGGTTATCGCCCGCTTGCCCTTCAAGCATTTTGCCCAGGTTAAAGCGAAGCATTTCCGTTTCCCTGCCCAGTCCGCTTTCGCGCTCGATAATGCCATACTCAAGATACGTATCCGGCAGGAGTGATTGCCGGTTCAGCACATCCGCCAGCTTCATCCCGCCTTGATAGGCCCGCTTGCCGGCGTTGCGTATATTGCCAATCAGGTAAACCGCGTTGGCGTCCAGGTTGTCCTCCACAACGGAAAACACCTTGACGATATCGCCGTTCCGGATGGTCATGGCGCGCGACGCACCCGCCAGATCAACGTCAATCGTGACAAAATTGCCCTGTCCGTCTATGCGCTCGATTTGCGCCATTTGGGCGAATGATGTGGGACGCACCCCCCCCGCGTTTCTGATCAGCTCGTCCAACGGCACGGCATCGCTAAACTCATAGATGGCGGGCCGGTTTACTTCGCCCGCGACAGCGGCGGTATTCTGGATGGGCGGGACGAATACGGCATCCCCCGGCTTCAGCAGCGGATCCTTGGAAGTGTCCCCCTTCAGGAGAAAGTTGTACAAGTCGAATGTGCCCATCTGCTTTCCATTGCGGATGACGGCTATTTTGCGCAAAGAACCGTTTCGTTCCACGCCGCCGCAGACAAGCAACGCGCCCGACACGGTGGTCATGCCGTTTACCATGCACGGCCCCGGCAAGGATACGTCTCCTAATATGTATACCTGCATGGCGCGATACCGGGAAATCGTCACCTTTGCGGAAACACCGACCATTTTTTCCTTGATGGTATTTTGAATTTTTGCGTCCATCTGGGCAAAAGTGAGACCGGCGACCTTGAGTGGAGCGCCATTGACCAAGGGAATAGTTCCATCACGGTCGACAATAAATTTTCCAGCGTGACTGATACTGCCGTACAAGCCGACATCCACTTCATCTCCGGGGCCGACAATATAGTCGCTGGCGGTGGCCTTGTCGAGCAAGTCAGGCGGCAAAAAATCTCCATAAAAAAAGGAGTACCCGAACTGCATTATTTTTTCGGAAACCGTTATCGGCTTTGATTCTTGCCGCACTTTATCGGAAAGTGCATTCTGGGTTTGGATATCCTTGACGTTTTTTTCCACATTCTCCTGGAGGGTCTTATAATCTTGATCGTTATACCGCGATTCCAGTTCGGCAATCTCGACCAGTTGCTTTTGCAATTTCGCTTTCAAGGCTTTTGCCTCTGGCGTATCGACACCACGGAGGTCGGACAATTGTTTCTGAATGCCGCGTTTCATTTCAGCCAAAGGGACGTATTTTCCCTTTACCGTCACGCTTTCTTCGCGGGGAGCGGACACCGCGGGCTTTTGCCCCGGCGCCGCCCCCTCTCCCTGTTGCAAGTTCATAATCATCTTCTCGGCCTGTTTCTTGTCTACGGGGCTTTGCTGCTGCTCGGCGGATTCAGATTGGGCAACAGAGGGATCGTAAGGAGATGGGGTATCAAAAACCTGGCCGTCCTGCGAGGGTAAAACGAGAACCAGCTCATTCTGCGGCAACGCGGCGAATGAACTCTTCTTTTCACGGCGGAGGCGCTTTTGGTATTCAAGCTCGATATTGCTCGGCATGGCGCGCCGCTTCTTTAACGCTTGAACCAATTCCCTGCCGCGTGTTTCCTCCAAAGTCGAAGTGCGCCGGGAGGACTCCGGGTGCGTGGAACTCCCGCCGGCAGTGCCGCCCTTGAGGCTTTCCATTAACGTTGATACATTGTCCCTATCCAAGGCGGCGGCGCGGGCAATAACCGAAAGCGGAAGCAATAACAATCCGGCAATCAGCAACAAAAAAATAAATAGGGGATATTTTCTGAATACATTGGAGACATTCTTCATTACAGGCTTATATCCTCTTTCTTCGCAATGCACACAACTTTCCCAGCGTTAAGGACAGTATTTTATATTACATTAGCCGATTAAAGTAAATATGGAAATTCCCCTCCGAACGACATAGTGGGGGAAAAACAACCTCTTGGGCGGCTTTTGGGACACACATAACCTCATCGATCCAAGCGGAACCGCTGACAGGCGACAGTGACGTATAACGCGTGGTTAGCGGCGGTCAGTCGACCAGGATATAGCGGTACGGGTTCACCGGCACGCCATGGAGTTGCACCTCGTAGTGGCTGTGGGGGCCCGTGCTGCGGCCGGTGCTGCCGACGCGGGCAATCACCTGGCCGCGCTTTACGCGATCACCGCGGCGCACCAGCACTTTGGCGTTGTGCCCATAGCGGGTAACGATGCCGTATCCGTGATCGACCTCAAGCAGGTTGCCATAGCCGTTGTCCTGTGTGACGTTGATCACAACGCCGTTGGCGGGAGCAACCACCGGGGCATCCATGTTGGTGGCAATATCAAGCCCTTCGTGCATTTCGCGCATACCGGTAAAGGGCGAAACGCGGTAACCAAAACCGCTGGTCACCCAGCCCTTGGTCGGCCAAATGGAGGGAGTCGAGGTCAGCAGTGAAGACTGGTCTTTGAAAAAGGCGTCAAGCTCGTGGAAACTCACCTCCTGGCCCTTGGCGCGCCCCGTGAGGTGATGCAGGTCTTCATCAAGCTGGTTCAGCAGGCCCTGCGAATACTTTTCACCCGCCTTGCCGAAGTCTTCCGCATTGCCGGGGCCGCCCACGCCGAAGTTCCCGTTGCGGTTTTCGTTGTTTTCAAGCGCGGTGATTATGCGAAGTTTTTTATCGAATTTTTCCAGACGGGACATCTGGCTCTCAAATTCTTCCACTCTCATGGCGAACCGCTGGATCTCCTGTTTTTGGCTCACAGCCGTTTCCCGAAGCTGGTTGATTTCGTCCAAATGGAGATTCATGGAAAGCATGCTGTACGACACATAAAGAAAGCCGAGAAACGCCACGCCCAAGATGCCAGCGCCGATTTTCACCATATTTTTCGGGATCGAAAACCGCTTCATTTTGCCGGCAAGATCGGCCATCAGAATGACCGTGTACTTCTCGGCTAAGAACCTTTTCCAAAACGCGGAAAAATCCTTCACAACCCTCTCCCTACAGCATTAGCGTCGAGTTCCCGGCACCATGTCCCTATTGTACAGGTATCACGGAAATCTAGCATATATCCTAATCGAAAATCAACTGATATATCAGCGGCTTCCCGCTGTACCAAGCCACATGCAAGAGGTTAATGAGCAAGCAACATACCATCGACTCCAAATGCCAAATCACAAGGGTAGTTGCGGCACATATCAATACTTACCGTCTTTATTTTACAACACTATAACAAAAACTACAAAAACTGTTTATGACAATTGGCTGTGGCCATAGATAGGCGCCGTTAGTTAAAAAATGATACGGCCGTATTATTTTATTGACGGGTGTTTATCGGTGAATCGGCGTCAGCCAAGAAGTTCCGCAAGGTCTTTGGCAAACTTATCCACATTAAAATGGTTCCCGTCGATGAATTTCCCCTTGTATTCAAGTGTCGGCAGCACCCGCTTACCGCGCGCCGCGACAACCGTCCGCACCGCTTCCGGGTGCCGTTCGATATCAACTTCGTCAAAGGGAATTCCCTTGTCGCCGAGATAACGTTTTGCCGCCCGGCAATCCCCACACCATGCGGCGGTATACATCGTGATCTTTTCCATGGACCAATTAGAGCAGATTAAAAATACGGGGTAAAGGGCATTTTCAGCGGTTCAATTGCCTCAAAAACCGATACGGGTTATGGTATGATTCGCGGATGAAGAAGCCATCCATGAACGTCGGGATTCTCGACTTTGAACGGAAAATCCTTGAACTGGAAACAAAACTGGACGAGCTGCGTTCATTGAGCAAGCTGCAAGACGCCGATTTCTCAAGCGAAATCAGGAAAATGCACAAAAAGCTCAACACCCTCAAACGCGATACCTTTTCAAAACTCAATCGCTGGCAGCGAACCCAACTGGCCCGCCACCCCGCCCGGCCATATGCCCTTGACTACATAAAGGAGATCGCGCCGGACTTTTTGGAACTGCACGGCGACCGCGCATTCGGCGATGGACCTTCGATCGTGGCCGGTTTCGGCACGATGGAGGAACGGTCGGTGATGTTCATCGGCATCCAAAAGGGGCGGGATGTGAAGGAAAAAATGTACCGCAACTTCGGCATGCCGCACCCCGAAGGGTACCGCAAGGCGCTGCGCTGCATGCATCTGGCGGAGAAATACAAGCATCCGGTCGTGACGCTGCTCGATACGCCGGGAGCCTACCCCGGCATCGGCGCGGAGGAGCGGGGACAGGCGGAAGCGATAGCCCGCAACCTGAAAGAAATGGCCTCGATCACCGTGCCGATCATCAGTGTGGTGACCGGCGAAGGGGGCTCCGGCGGCGCATTGGCGCTGGGCGTGGGCAACCGCGTGCTGATGCTGGAGAATTCGGTCTACTCGGTGATCTCCCCCGAAGGGTGCGCCGCGATCCTCTGGAAGGACCAGACCAAAGTGGAAGAAGCGGCCGAAGCGCTGGCGCTCACCTCGTGGGATATGCACGGCAACGGCCTTGTCGACGAAGTGGTGCGCGAGCCGGTCGGCGGCGCGCACCGCGACCCCATTCTGGCGGCGCACATTCTGCGGCGCGCGCTGCGGCGCAACCTGGCGGAGTTGGATACCCTTTCGGCCGGCGAAGTGGTGAAACAGCGGCGGGAGAAATTCCGCAGGATGGGAACGTTCATGGAGCAACCGGCCTAATAGGCCCGCCGAGCCCGGCGGTCAGGCCGATTCGATATCTTTGGTGAGTTCTTCCTTGTCCGGCTCCGATATGGAGGCGGCGGCGATGGCCTTTTTTATCTCTTCTTTTACTTTGTCCTTATCCGCGGCGTTGCCGACGGCCCCCAACAGTATCTCCTTGGCGCGCGCCACGTTCTTCATTTCGAGGTTGGCCGCGGCCAGCAGCACATCGATGTCGTAGCGGATCATGGAAAGGCCGTAGCGGCGGGCCTTTTCCAGCATATCGATAATCTCCTGATAGCGCTGCTTCTTGAAATAAACGTTCCCCAAAAGGGCCAGCCGGTCGGCGTTGCGCGGGCTCAGTTTCAGCGCCCCTTCCAGCATCTTGATCCCCTCGTCGTCACGCCCCTCTTTGGCGTAGATCGCGCCGAGGTCCTGCATCGCCTTGGTATAATCCTTGTTGATCTCCAGCGCCTTTTTCAGGTACTCCTCGGCCGCTTTGTTATCTCCATCCTGCGCGGCGATTTTGGCCAGTTCCCGCAGCGAGCGGGGGCTGTTGGCGTTCTGGGCCAGAAGTTCTTCGAACTTCGCCTTGGCCTGGCCAAATTCCTTTTTGTTCATCAGCACGATCCCGTCGCGGAATATCCGCTCCAGCTTGGTCGGCTTGAATTGCTTCTCCAGAATCTGGTTGATCTTCAATTCCAGCGTTTTTGCCACGAACGGCTTGATGATGTAGCCGTCCACGTTGTCCTCCGCCGCCTCGATGATTTCCTCGGCCCAGTTTTCGGCCGTGACCATCAACACCGACACATGGAGCATATGGCGCGGGCTGTTTCGTATGAAACGGAGCACGTCGATGCCGTGTACGCGGGGCATGTTCCAGTCCAGGATGACTAACTGTATCCGGCTGGGGGTGGTATGCAGCCGATCAATGGTTTCGGTTGCCTCGTCGCCATCCCCCGCTTCGGTGAGCTTCATGTACCCCAGCGAGTGGAGCATATTCTTTATCGTCCTGCGCATGTTGGGAAAATCGTCAACTACGAGAATCGATAATTTCTTTTTATCCACCTGCTCCGGGCCGGCCATGATTTTCCCTCTTTCGCCTGTTTGTATGATCGTCTTGAACGTATCGGGAATCAGCCGACCTTGCTGAAGTCTTTTTTGCCGACGCCACAGGCGGGACAGACCCAATCTCCGGGAATGTCTTCAAAAGAGGTGCCGGGAGCGATACCGCTGTCTGGATCGCCGGCGGCGGGATCATAAACATAACCGCAAATAGTGCATACCCATTTAGCCATACCGTGCTCTCCTCTTCACATCGCGGTCAACGTGGCAACTTTGCCAGTTTTTTTTCAAGATCAGCCAAGATACGCTCCAGCATCTCCTGATGTTTTTTTTCCTGCCCGGCCAGGAAGGTGAACATTTCCTTCGAAGCCTGGTCGGGATATTCCCCGGCCAGTTGCTGATAAAAGTCATACGATTCCGCCTCGCGCGGAATGGCGATAATCAGCGCCTCGATTTTTCGCTCCAGGTCTTTGCGCTCCCCGCTCGACATCAGATGAACTTGCCTCCCAGATAGCCCAGATACACCACAAACCCCGTATCGGCGCATACCATCGCAAAGTAAACATAACGCAATTCGCTTGCCGGCGCGGCCACTTCCGGCCTCATGAGGCGCCAGACCACCAACAGAATTGATACTAGCATAAAAAGGACGCCAAACAGCCGCTTATGATTGAAAATGCTGGCCGAACGCCCCTGAAACCGCGTGAGCCAGTCGATAAGGCCGCTAAAGAAAACCGGGGGACTGGCGATCATGGCAAATACGATGCAGTAGAATGAAGCGGTTTCAAAACTCTGGATGCCTGTAATGAAATAGAGCGTAAGCAACAACACGGCAACCGGCATTAGCCCATTGGTGAAATGGCTGCCGATGTGGTGAGTATGAACGACGAGTTTGTTTTTAACCATGTCCGCCAGAATCCTTTACGCTCAAGAAGTGAGGAAACGCCCGTGCCGCCGCTTTCGAAATTATACATCTTCCCTTCCCGCGTTCAATGATATGACAAACGTGGTTTCCGGCCGCCATCAACCTTTCGGCATCTTTTTTGTGAGCAGCACCCCCGCCCCGCCTTTGCTGAAGGTGATGCTGTCGAAGTACTGCATCGCCATCTGGATGCCGCGCCCGTTCGGCATGATAAGGCGGTCGAGCATTTCGGCCTCGGACATCTCCTGATACCGTTTATAATCGAATCCATACCCGGGATCGGTCACGCTGATGGCGATCTCGTTCCCCACGATGGAGACCGCCACTTCTATCTTCGCTTTGCACTCCAGTTCCCGGCGGCGCAATTCATCGTGGTATCCCCCGCTTTCCAGCAACGCCGATTTTTCCTCTTCCGTGAGCATCAGGCTGCCGTGCTCGTAGGCATTCATCAGGAATTCCGAAGCAAAGGCGAGAAATTGACGCTGCTCGACCGGCGACATGATGCCGCTTGCCTTCAACTCCAGCCATCCGCGCGCACGGTGTACCGCGGCAAAGCGGGCCGAGATGGTGATGACCCCCATATTGCCGGGGAGGGGGGTCTCGTCGTCGGCGAACAGGCGGGGGAGATTGCGCCGCCCGATGGCGTCGCGCACCGTGTTCACCAGCACGGTTTCCTCCACCGGCTTCACCACATAGTCGCGCACGCCGAATTTGAGCAACGTAAGCGCCGCAGCCGCGTCCGAGATCATCGTACAGGCAATAAACGGCAGGAAGCCGTTCTGGTAGTTCAGCTCGGCCAGCTTCAACCCGTCGATGTTGGGCATGCGGATATCGCTGATCACCGCGGCTATCTCCTTGTCCCGCTCCCGCATGATCTTTATAGCCGCGGCCCCGTCCGGCGCTTCCAGCACGGCGAAGCCGTTTTTGCGAAGGACGATGGCGAGGTAAAGGCGTGCCGCTTCATCGTCGTCCACGACAAGAACCGTAAGGGCTGCATGTTCCATGGTGCTTATCCTTCTTTCGCGAGCATTTGCGCGATGGCGGCGATGATCGCCTCTTCGCCCACCGGTTTTATCAATGCGGCCAGGTTTTGGCCTTCACAAAATTCTATCAGCCGGGGTTCCACCGCCCCGGTCAGGAACATAAAATGCTTTGCCGTCTCCGGCCGCTGTTCCGCCAACCAGCCGTATAAATCAATACCATCTTTCTCCGGCATTTTGTAGTCCGAAACAATGGCGTCGAAACTGCCATTTTGCAAATACTCAATGGCTTCCCTGACGCTCCCAGCCCCCACGGCGAATACTCTATGCCGCAGCAACATGCCGGTGAGCCAATCCCGCACCGGCGCTTCGTCGTCCACCACCAGCACTTTAATGCCGGGGGTGATTTTGCCGTTTTGGGAAACGGGCGCGGTGGCGGCACGTTTTTCCGCGCTGGCGGGAAAGGTGATGTGGAACGCCACTCCGCCCCCCGGCAGGTTTTCGGCCCGCAGTTCCCCTTGATGATCTTTCACGATATTATAAGCGACGTAAAGCCCCAATCCGGTTCCCTCCCCCGCCCCCTTGGTGGTGAAATAGGGGACGAATATCCGGTCAATATCTTTAATGGGGATCGGAGGGCCGCTGTTGCTGATGGTGATGACCGCCATATCTTCCATCCACTTGCTCTCCCGCCGGGTGGCGATGCGGATAACGCCGTCAGCGCCGGCCGATTTGATGGCGGCCTGGGCGTTGAGCAAGATGTTCACCACCACTTGCTGAACCTGTCCGGCGTCCGCGTAAACCGGCAAAGGATCGGAAGCGAACGCCGTTTCCACGGGGATGTTGTCGGCCGACAGCCGGTAGCGGTGGATGCCGACGGTGTTTTCCAGCAGTTTGTTGATATCCAGCGTGCGCCGCTCCACCTTGTGGGGGCGCGAATAGGAGAGCAGGTTTTTCACCACCCCCACCGCCCGCTTCGACTGATCGGCGATAACGCCAAGGGTGTGCCGCAAATCTTCGGGCAGGTCGGTGCGCTGCCGGAGGTCGTTGGAAAAACCGATAACGGCGGTAAGCGGGTTGTTCAACTCGTGCGCCACACCGGCCACGAAGGTGCCGATGGAGGAGAGTTTTTCGGCGTGGATGAGCTGCTGACGCAGCATCTTTTGCTCGGTGATGTCATGGCGGATGGCGATGAAATGGGTAATCACGCCACCGTCCCCCAGCACCGGGCTGATGGTGACTTCTTCCTCGTAATGGGAGCCGTCGGCCCGCCGGTTGATGATGTTCCCCCTCCAGATGTGGCCGGATTTGATGGTGCGCCACAGACGTTCATAGAAGGCCGCATCGTGAATACCGCTTTTGAATATCCGGGGGGGTTTTCCCAGCAGGGCGTTTAGGGGGTAACCGGACTTTTTTTCGGCTGCGGCATTGGCGTATTCGATGGCGCCATCGGGGTCGGTGATAATAACCGTTTCATCCGCCTGATCCATGGCGCTTTGCAGCAGCCGCATCCGCACTTCGGCGTACACCCGTTCGGTTATGTCGATCATCGCGACATGGCACACGGGCGCTCCGCTTTCAGCATCCACGGCGGCCGCCGCTTCCAAACGCGCCCAGAATGGAACGCCGTTCTGGCGCGCAATCCTCAACTCGCACGACTGGGATTTGCCTGTTTCATGGAGTTCTTTGTGGGACAAGTAGTATCTATCCTGATGCTCGGCGGCGATAAATCGCGTGAACGGTTGCCTGATCAGGAGGTTTTTTTCCATGCCAAGCAAAGAGGCGGCCGTGAAGTTCGCTTCAGCGATCAAACCCCGCCCGCTGATGGTGAAATAGCCGACCGGCGCAAGGTTATAGAGATCGTAATACTTGGCGCGGGAAACTTCCAGATCCTCCCGCGTTTGGCGCAGATCCTCGCTCTGCATTTCCAGTTCGGCCTGGTGCGTCCGCAGGAGTTCTTCCGTCTTTTTAATGCCGGTAATTTCGGCGCCCACGCCGCCGATGGCGTATATCGCGCCAGTTGTGTCCAATGCGGGAGGAATATTCCCGTCTTTGTCTTTCAACCGTTTTTGGGACGCCGCCGGTTTTTTGGCCGGTTTGGATGGAGCGGCTTTTTGGGATACACGGGGAGCGGCGCGCACGCTGTTTTTACCGGCGGCTTTTCGCTTGCCAGTGGATGCCATTAAATTATCGAACTCCTTTGAGTATGCGGAAATTTGGCCACGGGACGTGTTCCATGTTGTTCATCCCTTCCATGTCGAATCCTCGCCCATTAGCACGGAGTATATTCGCTCGATAACCGCCGCGGTTTCCGGGCCGCAATTCATTATATCGTTAATATCGCTATCAGCCCCATTTTTTCCGTAACATACGCTATCCCCTATCGCCAGCAGCGACATCCCCCTCAGCGATTGATCGCGGGCGACCAAACGAAGAAGCTCGGTACCGGTCTCCTTTATGCCGGAGAGCTGCACCAACAGGAAATCGAACCTCTCCTCTTCCAACATTTCCAGAATTTTAAGGGCGTGGGGGCTGGCCGTCACCGTAAATCCCCGCTCCTCCAGCAAACCCTTCAACGCATCGCATGAACCGGCGCTGCTTTCCATGATAAGGAGCTTTGGCGCGGGGTTTGGCAAAATAACCAAAAAAGAGGTGCCGCCTTCCGGCCGGGATTCGGCTTTCAACTTGCCGTTGAGCGCCTCCATGATGTCGGCGGAAAGGGGAAGGCCAAAACCCGTTCCGGCTTCTCCATGCGTTCCGCGGGTCGATGTCTTATCGTGATAGCTGAATATGCTCTTCATGAGATCGGGAGCGATGCCAACGCCGTCGTCTTCAACGGCAAAAACCATCTTTTCACCCGGGGAAAACTTAATGGTCACGGCTTTCCCCGGCCCGCTGAATTTGACCGCGTTGGTCAGCAGATTGCAAAAAACCTGCTGTAGAAAAATGGGATCGGCAATCACCATAGTCCTGTCCGGCACCATGTTTTGCATGGTAATTCCTTTCTGGGCCGCCATGTCCCCAACAATCGCCACGGCCTCACGGACAATGCCGGAGCCATCGCAATAGCGGCATTTCAGATGCAGCTTCCCCGACCGGATGCGGTTGATGTCAAGCAGTTGGTCTATCATCCGTATCATCCGCTGGTTGGATTGAACCGCCAGATCGATGCAATGCCTGTTGTCCTCCGGGTTTCCCGTTCGTTTTTGAAGAAGCTGCATCATTCCCAGCATGCCGACAAGCGGTGTTTTCAGGTCATGCGACACGAGCATGACAAATTTATCCTTCAGCCGGGTCGCCTTTTCCGCCTGTTCCTTCGCCGCCAGGATTTCATTTTTCGCATTAATCTGCTCGGTGACGTCGCGGGCATGGATAACGATCGAAACGATGTTTCGTCCCGTATCGTCCATCACCGGAAAAAACGAGTTATGATAATGACGCCCATTCCGCTCATCATCGAAATGCACCGCCTTGCCGGTTTCCAGCGCCTCCCCTAATTTCCTCCGCCTTGAGGCCGCGATCTCCGGTGGAAAAAAACTGAAAACATCATGCCCGATCAGTTCGGAGGGGGATTGGCCCATTCGATTGGCGGCGGTTTCATTGACTATGAGAGCCTTTCCGGCGGGGTCGATAAAAAGCAGCGATTCATCGATGCCGTTAACAAGCGTCATCAGCCGTTCTTCACTCTCCATAAGGAGCGGTATCAACGGCGTGATGACTTTGAGGTAGACGAATGCGCCGCCAATGATAATGACAAAAATTACAAAGAATAATTGCGCGGCCCCTTTTAAAAAGGGTTCCCGTATCTCGGCAAGGTCCATCTTGGTTACGATCGCGAGGTTCATCGCGGGAAGCGGCTCGTATGCCGCCAGCACCGTGATGTTGCGGTAATCGGTGGTTATTGCCGTCCCCGATTTTCCGGCCAACGCCAGTTTCATCGGCTTTGCCGTGCCGCTCGAATCGAACGGAATAACAACGGGAGCGCCGGAATTCTTGAGCCGGTTATGCACAAAGAAGCGGATTGAATCTCCCTCCCGCCGCGCAATGACGCTCTCCCCCGTCTCGCCGAACACGACGCCGGCTTTCAAGCGTTCGCGGTAAAGCGCGAGGGCGTGATCAACACTATAAGGGACGCCGGAATGCTTGGCTTCTTCTTCCAGATGACGGAAGGAATACTCAAAAAAAAGCGCGTTGCTTTTTGTCGTATACCCAAGCATCTCGCCCGCCTGGTTCAGCGCGATGCGGTAGAGAACATAGTTGCTGACGCCGATGGCCGCCAAAGAAAGCACCAGCAGGGTTATAACGAGGAATGTTATCCTTGTTTTGATTTTTGCCGATGCCGGTTGTATCTTCATTCGCCCTTCACTCCGAGTGTGCGGCAAAATCGTCCGCGGCAAGAACCGCAAGGGATGCATATTCCATGGTGTTTACCCCTTCCGTGTCGAACCCTCGCCCATAAGCACGGAGCATATTCTCTCGATAACCGCCGCGGTCTCCGTGGCGCCACGAGCCATAGTTTCACAGCCCTTGATTAATTTTGAATCATCATTGCATTTGCCATCATCTATCGCCAACACCGGCATCCCTTCCAACGTCTTATCACGGGCGACCAACCGAAAAAGCTCGGCCCCGGTCTCCTTTGTGCCGGAGAGTTGCACCAGCAGAAAGTCAAACCGTTCCCCTTTCAGCATTTCCAGGATTTTAAGGGCGTGGGGGCTGGCCGTCACCGTGAATCCCCGTTCCTCCAGCAAACCCTTCAACGCATCGCATGAACCGGCGCTGCTTTCCATAATAAGTATCTTTGGCACGGGATTTGGCAAAATGACGGAAAAAGAGGCGCCGCCTTCCGGCCGGGATTCCGCTTTCAACTTGCCATTGAGCGCCTCCATGATGTCGGCGGAAAGGGGAAGGCCAAAGCCATTGCCGGCCTCTCCCCGCGTTCCATGTGTCGATGTCTTTTCGTGATAGCTGAATATCTTCTTTATGGAATCGGGAGGGATGCCAACGCCGCTGTCTTCAACTTTAAAAACCATGCTTTTACCGGGGGAATATTTGATGGTCACGGCTTTCCCCGGCCCGCTGAATTTGACCGCATTGGTCAGCAGGTTGCAAAAAACCTGCTGCAAAAAAACGGGATCGGCGATCACCATCGTCTTGTCCGGCACCATATTCTGTATGGCGATCCCCTTCTCCGCCGCCATGCCTTCAACGGTTGCCACAGCATCCCGGACAATATTGGTACCGCTGCAATAGCGCAATTTCAACTGCAACTTTCCCGACCGGATGCGATTGATGTCAAGCAGTTGGTCTATCATGTGCAACATCCGCTTATTGCCTTGAACAGCCTGAACAATAAAATGCCGGCTTTCAGGCCGTATTTCCGGCTGTTCCTGAAGAAGATGCATCATTCCCAGCATGCCGACAAGCGGCGTTTGCAGGTCATGCGACACGAGCGTGACAAATTTATCCTTCAGCCTTGTCGCCTCTTCCGCCTCTTCCTTGGCTTTTTCCAGCGCCGTGCGGGAGGCGGAAAGATTTTTCGCCATCGCGTTAAGATTCTTTGCCAGCACTGCCACCTCATCGTTGGAATCAACCGCCACTTTCACGTCCAAGTTACCCCTGCCAATTTCCTCGGCGGCGGCGCTCAGCTTGATAAGGGGACTTGCTACGGTGCGGGCAAAGAGCAGCACCGCCAGCAGGCTGAAGCCGCCGATTATGGACATGATGATTATCAGGCGGTTCCGCAATTCGATGGCTGGCGCGAAAACCACTTCTTTGGGCACATGGGCTATAAGGGTCCATCCGTGCCCCGTGTCATCTTTGTACCCTTTTCCCTGGCCGTAGATCACGATTTCCTCTTCCATGCCGGAAATCCGTATGCGGGAACCTTTACTCATGGTTCCCCGCTCAATCCGGGCCTTTATATATTCCCAGTAAATTGAGCGTTCCTTCAGGATGCTGTTCGGATCGTAGCTGGAATAGATCACCAGCCCGTTTCTGTTCACTATCTCCACTTTTATCTCCGGCATCGCCGTGATCTTCACGATTTCATCCAGCCATTCGGTGGATACCGTTGCCACCAGAACTCCCTCGCGCGCGCCAGCTTCATTTTTTACGACCTTCGCAAAGTGGAATAAGGGAAGTTGGAGAGAATCGGAATAATACATGTCGAAAGCGGCATCTTTGCCTGATTCGATGTCGGGCCAGTATTCAGACAGCGAATGGATTTTTCCCACATTCAGACCCAACGTGTCGACAATCCTTTTTCTGGACATATCGTAAAGAGAGAGCGAAATGTAACTGCCGCTGTTTTTTGAAAGTTCCTTTAACCGGGCCGCAATGAGATCCGGAGAAGGATTTTTCGATTTTAAGACGGAATCGGTCGACATCATCTTGGTATCCAGGTTCCGCTCAAAAAGATATTTGTCGATCCTGTCCATTTTTTCCGCCGTCCGGCGTTCCATCTGGGTTTGGATGGTGCGTTCGAGAATACCGGTGCTTGAAGAGGTGACGATGGCCGTTATAAAAAGACAGAGAATCAGGAAAAGTCCTGAAAACAGCAATGTCAGCTTTGTGGCAAATTTCATGAATTCACCTCCGCCCACACAACGACCAAAAATTACTTATTCTACCTTTAAAGTCTCATTTATAATAATTATATACCGGCCCTTAAAAATATCAACCCGAACATACCCCATCCATAAAATTTATGCAATTTATGAGCCAAGCTGACGCCGCTTCTTAACAAAGACTTAGCTATTTCATGTAACGCAATCCGTGCAATACCGTGTCATTGGTGAGATAAAACATTGCACCGGCCTGATGCACTTCAGTACTCACCCATCATCCTGAATGTTTCGGCGTGGGCATGCGCCGGTATAGACTGTCGCGAATGAAGAGCAAAATCCGTCTTTCCCGCTCAATCGTCGGCGCCGAAGAGGCCGCCGCCTTTTTGGGCGTGCCTCCCGCCAATGTCGCCACCATGAACAGCGGCACGGCGCCGGTACACCTTGCGGTGCAGGCGATGGTTCCGCCGGGTGGGGAAGTGGCTGTCGCTTCCATTGCACACCGGCCTAAACGACGACGACGTGAACCGGGTCTGTGCCGCCATTGCGGCCTTTCCCGTCTGAAGCGCGGTGTTCGCCGATTGAAGAGATCCTTTTATTCGGGCTATAATCAACCAGTTTTAACGTCGCGCTAAACCTTCCACGGAAAACGGGAATATGCCTACATCGGATACAACCATTGTCTCGAACGATATGCAAGAAATCGCGGACGCGCTGGGGGAACGCATTCAACAACTGGAAGACGCCACCATCCTCCTCACCGGCGGCGCCGGTGTTTTGGGTTATTACCTCATCAATTTCTTCGCCCACGCAAACGCCACGCTGCTGAAAAATAAATGCCGCGTTATCTGCCTGGACAACTTCATCCGGGGCGTCCCTCCGTGGCTTGCGCCGTTTGAGCGAAGCGGCGCCATCCGCACGGTGAAAGCGGACATCACGCAATTCGATCCCGCCGCGCTGGGGGAAATCGACTACATCATCCACGCCGCATCCATCGCCTCCCCCATGTATTACCGCCAATACCCCATCGAAACGATGGATGCCAACGTTATCGGCCTGCGCATCCTGCTTGACCACGCGGCGGTAAAAATGAAATCGGCCCGGCCGCTCAAGAGTTTCCTCTTTTTCTCCAGCAGCGAAATCTACGGCGACCCGCCCCCTGAATTCATCCCGACCAAAGAGGATTTCCGCGGCCTTGTCTCCTGCACCGGCCCGCGCGCCTGCTACGACGAATCGAAACGCTACGGCGAAACGCTCTGCGTGAATTTCCACCAGTCCCGCGGCGTGCCGGTGAAAATCGCCCGCCCGTTCAACAACTACGGGCCGGGCCTTTCAATCGATGACCGCCGGGTCATCCCCGACTTTTGCAAGAACATCTTAAACGGCCAAAACATCGTGATGCTTTCCGACGGCTCCCCCACCCGCACCTTTTGCTACATAGCCGATGCCATCAGCGGCTACCTTCTGATGTTGCTGTCCAACCATAACGGCGAGTCATTTAACATTGGCATCGAAACGCCGGAAATCTCCATACGTAACATGGCGCTCACGCTTCTGAATGTAGCCGAACGCGAACTCGGCATCGGCGGGCTTAAACTCATCACCGGGACGAGCGAGGACAAAAACTATCTGGTGGATAATCCCGACCGGCGCCGCCCTTCCATCGAAAAGGCCCGCCGCCTGTTGGGGTACAATCCCAAAGTGAGCCTTGGCGAAGGGCTGCGCCGCGCGCTGCTGTGGTATAGTGCGCAGATTAAAATGGGAAAATAATCAATGAAAATAACAGTTGTCGGCAGCGGCTATGTGGGACTGGTCACCGGCGCATGTCTGGCTGACAAGGGCTTCACCGTCATCTGCATGGACAAGGCCCAACAGATCGTCGACAAAATAAACGCGGGAACACCCACGATCCACGAAAAAGGCCTTGAAGAACTTCTCAAACGAACCCGCGCCGCCGGACGACTCTCCGCCACCACCGATTTGGCGGCGGCCATCACCGGCGCCGAGGTCATTTTCCTCGCGGTTGGCACCCCCTTTGACGGCAAAGAGATAGACCTTACCTATGTAAAGGCCGCCGCCGCGGAATTGGGCCGCCTGCTGCATACCGCCGGGCCTTACCCGGTGATCACGGTAAAAAGCACGGTGGTGCCCACCACCACCGAAACGGTGGTGCTGCCCATCCTTGAAAAAGAATCGGGCCTTAAAGCGGGAACCGGATTCGGCCTCTGCTCCAGTCCCGAGTTCTTGCGCGAAGGGAGCGCCATCGAAGATTTCATGAACCCCGACCGCATCATTATCGGCGCCACCGACCCAAAAACGCTGGAGAAGATGAGGCAGGTACACGCGTGGACTTCCGCCACGGTAGTGGAAACCAATCCCCGCACCGCTGAAATGATAAAGTACACCGCCAACGCCCTGCTGCCGTTGATGATCTCCTTCTCGAATGAAATCGCCAACCTCGCCAGCGCCATCGGCGGCATCGATATACGCGATGTGATGAAAGGGGTACACCTTGATTACCGCCTCAACCCGGTGGTGGCCGGCAAGAGGGTGAACCCCGGTATATTGAGTTATCTCGAAGCCGGTTGCGGTTTCGGGGGGAGCTGCTTCCCCAAGGATGTCAAAGCGCTGGCCGCCTTCGCCCACCACAAGGGGATGGGGCAGGGCATTTTGGATCAGATCACAAGTGTCAACGAAGCGCAGCCCTTCAAAATTGTATCGCTGGTAACAAACCGGCTTGGGAACCTCAGCGGAAGAAAAATCGCGGTGCTGGGGCTCGCCTTCAAGCCGGAAACCGACGACACGCGCGAAAGCCCCGCCATCCCGCTGGTGCGCGAACTGCTGCGGCAAGGCGCGGCGGTAACGGCCTTCGACCCGATAGTGAAAAGCGAATTCAATAAATATCCCGGTTGCGAAACGCTGGCCCATGCCCCCTCGTGGCGCGATGCCGTCCATGGCGCGGAAGCCGCCGTCATCATAACCCGCTGGGAGCAGTTCAAGGAAATAAGCGCCCCCGAACTGACATCACTCATGAAACGCGCATTTTTGGTCGACACCCGCCGAATGCTGAAAAAAGAAAACTTTGCCTCCATCGAATACGCCGGCATTGGCTACCGCCCGGCGGACGCCTGACACCGATGAAATCGCTCCACATTAATTTCTCCCGCTCGTGGGGGGGGCTGGAAAAGAACTCTTACGACCTCGCCGTCAACCTGCACCGCGCCGGGCACGAGATGCTGTTCGTCTGCCGCAAGGGATTCCCGATTGAGCGCGAACTCGCGGCTAACGGCATTCCGCATATTGCGTTCCAAAAGATCATCGCGTACGCCGACCTCCGGGTGATGATTGAACTCCGGCGGATCATCCGGTCTCACGGCTTCAAGGTTGTTCAGGTAACACACACCGAGGACCTGGGGCTGGTCATCCCCGTCGCCACATTGTTGCGGGACATAAAAGTATTCCTCTGGCTCCAGATGTTCGTCCCCGGCCCGAAGAAAGACCTCTATCATCGGTTTGAATACCGCCACATCAGCAAAATATTCGTCTGCTCGCCGGTGCTGGGCGAGGCGGCCCTCAAAAACCTGCCGATAACGGAGGATCAATTAAGCATAGTGGCCTACGGCCTCGATACCGGCATCTACCGCCCGGCCCGTGACGAGGCGTTCCGCCAAAACAACCTCGGCTTCAGCGCGAACGACCGCGTGCTCGGCATTTTAGGGCGGCTTGACGCGCTCAAAGGACAGATGGAGGCGGTGCGGGCGATGCCCGCCGTTTTGGCAAAGCATCCGGAGGCGCGCTTGCTGCTGGTGGGGGATGAAACCGTCCACGCCGGCGATAGCGGCGAAAAAAAGCGGCTGGAAGATGAGATCACGCGGCTTGACATTGCCGGCAAGGTGAAGTTTTTGGGCGACCAGCGCGGAGCGGAGCAGGCACGCGTGCTCAACTGCTTCGATGTGTTCCTCTCCCCTTCCCACTTTGAGACCTGTTCCACCAGCATGATGATGGCCGAACTCTGCGCCATTCCGATCATCGGCACCAACGCCGGCGGCACCCCCGCACAGCTCGGCTATGGCAAATACGGCACGCTGGTTGAACCGAAAGACCACGCCTCGCTGGCGGAAGGAATCATCCGTGTGCTGAACGACATGGAAGGGGCGAAAAACAAAGCGCGGGAAAACCTCCCCGGCGCGCTGGAACGGTACGCCAAAGACGCGGTCATGAAAAAGGTGCTGGCGCTCTACGCCGAAACCCCCGTCCGCCCGTAGCGCTACCCCTCCTCCGCCTTTCCCTCAAGCAGCCGGTCAATGTCGATTTCGTAGGTCTTGATCTTGTCTTGCAGGTTTTTACGGGCGAGTTCTATCTTCTCGGCGGTGCGCGATATGTTCCCTTTGTGCATCAGCAACGCCTTCTCCAGATACTGCTTCTCGAAGAGGTGCTTGGCTTCTTTCAGCGTCGGCAACGCCTCGCCCGCGGCGATGGAAATGCGCTGCGGGCCTTTGCTGATGTTGTCGGGCAGGTCGGCCAGGTCCAGCATCGGCCTGTTCGCCAGCACCACCGCCCGCTCGATCACATTTTGCAGTTCGCGGATGTTGCCGGGCCAGTCGTAGTTGACAAGCGCCCGCATCGCCTTATCCGTGATGCCCGCGATGTTCTTGTTCACATCAGCCTTGTACTTTTCCAAGAAATACCGGGCCAACTCAGCGATGTCGTCCTTGCGCTCGCGCAACGCGGGCATATTGACGGAAATCACGTTGAGGCGGTAGAAAAGGTCTTCCCGGAATCTTCCCCGCTTAACCTCTTCGGCCAGATTTTTATTCGTGGCGCTGACGATGCGCACGTCGGTCTTCACCGGCTTGGCACCTCCCACGCGGTCAAACTCGCGCTCCTGCAAGACCCGCAGCAGTTTCACCTGGATGGCGGGAGAAATATCCCCTATTTCGTCAAGAAACAGGGTGCCGCCGTCCGCCATCTCAAAACGCCCCTTCTTTTGGGCAATCGCCCCCGTGAAGGCCCCCTTTTCGTGGCCGAACAACTCGCTTTCCAGCAACGATTCGGCCAGCGCGGCGCAGTTAACCTTGACGAACGGGCCTCTTTTCCGGCCGCTGGCGTTGTGGAGGGCGTTGGCCACCAGTTCCTTGCCGGTGCCGCTTTCCCCCATGATCAGCACCGTGGCGTTGGTGTTGGCCACGCTGCCGATAAGCTCCTGAATGGCCCGGATCAGCGGCGTATTGCCGATCATCAGGTTGCCATGGCGCACCTGATCCAGCTCTTCGCGCAGACTGGTGTTCTCTTTACGCATATTCACGTAGTCGAGGACTTTTTTCACCTCTAACACCAGGTCATCATCGTCAAACGGCCTCTGGATATAGCTATAGGCCCCCTTCTTCATCGCCTCCACCGCGGGCTTCACGATGCCGACGCTGGTGACGATGATCACCTCGGTTTCAGGCCAGGATTCTTTCACCTTTTCCAGGAGTTGGATGCCGTTCATCTGCGGCATCATCAGATCGCTGATAACCAGCCGGAAGGGCTCTTTTTCCATCTTCACCAACGCCTCCATGCCCGAGAGCGCGGTGACATGGCCGAAGCCGTTGCGCTCCAGCATCAGGCTGATGAGGTCCAGATTGTCCTGGTTATCGTCCACTACTAATATGTTTTCCATGCTATCCCCAAATGATAATATACTTTGCGGATAAGACATAAGAGGAATCCCGCAGGATTATTTATCATGAGCAGCCAACTTAATAATGCCCTGGTTTTGCTGGTGGATGACACCGAGTCCAATCTTGAACTGCTGGAGATGATTTACGGCATGGAAGGGGCGAAAACCCTGCGGGCCGCCAGCGGCCTGGAAGCGCTCCGGCTCGTCGAGAAACACAAAGAGGACATCGATCTCATCGTCACCGACATACGGATGCCGGAAATGGACGGCATCACCCTCACCCGCAAAGTGCGCGAAATAGTGAATCAGCGGGTGCCGGTCATTTTGCTCACCGCCGACCGGAAAACCGACGAACAGCTCATCGCCGGGCTTGCCGCCGGAGCCAACGATTACCTGAACAAACCGGTGAACGAGCTGGAACTGAAGGCCCGCTCAAGCTCGATGCTCCGGCTCAAACATGCCTTCGACGAAAATATCGCCCTTCAGAAATCTCTGGAGATCAAGGTGGTGGAACGAACCGTCGAAATCGAACAAACCCGCGACCTGGCGATGTTCGGATTCGCCAAGCTGGCCGAACACCGTGACCCCGAGACCGGCGGACACTTGGAGCGGATACGTGAATACACGCGGGCCCTCGCGGTGCAATTGCGGAAGAACGGCTCATACCGGGACATGGTGGATAACGCGTTCATCATGACAATTCAGCGGGCCTCGCCGCTGCACGATATCGGCAAGGTGGGAATCCCCGATGCCATTTTGCTCAAGCCGGGACGGCTCACCGCCGAGGAGTTTGAGGTTATGAAACAGCACTCCGTCATCGGCGGCTGGACGCTTGAAGAATCGGAGAAACGCCTTACGGTCAACAGCTCGTTTCTCCATATGGCGAAGGAAATCGCCTATTGCCACCACGAAAAATGGGATGGGAACGGCTACCCCGCCAATCTCAAAGGGGAAGAGATACCTCTCGCGGCGCGTATCATGGCGTTGGCCGACGTGTACGACGCCCTCATCTCCAAACGCATCTACAAACCCCCCATACCGCACGCGGAGACACACCGGATCATCATGCAAGGGATCGGTACGCACTTCGACCCCGCCGTGGTGGAAGCCTACCAGGCCATCGAACAGGATTTTATCAACATACTGAGCCGTTTTAAGGACTGATGTGATTCAATCAGCGGTGCTGACCGCCGCCAAACAGTTGATAAAACCCGGTGAAACCGTCTGCGCCGCCGTTTCCGGCGGGCCGGACTCGACCGCCCTGCTCCTGCTGCTGCACGAACTGCGAACCCGGCTCGGCATATCAATCGCCGCGCTGCATATCAACCACGGCCTCCGCGGCGCCGAATCGGATGAGGATGCCCGCTTCTGCCGCGAACTCTGCGCGCGGCTTGGCGTCCCCTATTACGAACAGCGGATTCATCTCGAACGTTATATGGATGCGGCGGGGGGATCGGTGCAATCCGCCGCGCGCGACCTGCGCTATCTCATCTTCCGCCGCACCGTGGAGCGGGGGCGCGCCAACGTGATCGCCACCGCCCACACCGCCGACGACGTGGCGGAGACGTTTCTGCTAAACCTGCTCCGGGGCGCGGGACCGCGCGGGCTTTCCGGCCTGCCGAAAACGCGCGGCGCCCATGTGGTACGCCCGCTCACCGGCGTACACAAAGCCGATCTTCTGGCGTGGCTCGACGGAATCGGCCAACCCTACCGGACTGACAGCTCGAACTTCGCCAACAAATACGCCCGCAACCGGGTGCGCAACCAGCTCATCCCCTATCTGGAACGGGACTATAACCCCGCCGTGCGCGCCGCGCTCCTCAAGACGGCAACCATCTTCCACGATGCACAGGAATTTCTGGCCGCCACCGCCAAGGAAACGGCGGCCGCCATCGGCACACGGCTGCCGGAGGGGGGGCTTTCGTTCCCGTGCGCCCGCTTTGCCCCGCTGCCAGTGGCCCTGCAACGCGAAGTGATACGCCGCGCGCTCGGCTCGGCGCGCAAGCACCTGATGGGGGTCACCTTCGACCATCTGGAGGGACTGCGCCATCTCGCCGCGGGGAATATGCCGCACGGTGAAATTTCCCTCAAGGGGATACGCGCATACGCCGCACACGGCGTTTTTTACTGCATCCGCGCGCCGCTGGCCATCCCCCCCTTCGCCTATCCCCTCCCCCCGTCCGGATATATTCCCATCGCCGAAACCGGCGCGGCGGTCGGCGTGGAGACAACGGATCGGCCGCCGCACTCGTACGACCCCGCCTGCGCCACCGTCTACATCGACGCGGCGATGCTCCCCCCGGGCGCGGAAATCCGCAACCGCCGCGCGGGCGACGTCTTCGCCCCGCTGGGCGCGCCGGGAACGCGGAAACTCAAAAAATTTTTTATCGACGCGAAAATCCCCCGCTGGGAACGGGATGGTATCCCGCTGCTGGCCGCGGGGAATGAAGTATTGTGGATCGCCGGAGTCCGGCTTTCGGAACGGGTGAAGATCACC
Organism: Nitrospinota bacterium; assembly: GCA_016217735.1. Classification (NCBI taxonomy): domain Bacteria; kingdom Pseudomonadati; phylum Nitrospinota; species Nitrospinota bacterium. The sequence continues at coordinate 16,185 of JACRGQ010000052.1, read as the reverse complement.
CCGGGAACGAAGCGGATACTGAAACTCCAGTTGCGGCCGGGGGCCGCTACAGCGCCTCGATAAGCGTGGCACTCTGATCCTTGAGTTTCAGCGCCATGTTCACCGCGACGCGCTTGATAAACTTGAGCTGCGTTTCAAGCGCCATATACTCCACTTCTTTGGCATGCACCTTGAACACATAGCTCTCCGTCGCCGCCACAATGCTCGCGTTCCGGCGGCCGTCCAACAGCATCGCCATCTCACCCATGCAGGCGCCCGTTCCCAGTTGCGCGATCTTCACCTTGCGCCTCTTCAACGGGTCGTCCTTGATCACGTTCACCTTCCCCTTCAGCAGGACGTAGAACGTGTATTCAACCGTCTCTTCCTTCATGATGTATTCCTGGATGGCGTACCTCTTCACTTCCGCGTACTTGAGGAGTTCGGCAAGCTCTTCGTTGGTGAACGGCTTGAAAAAGTCCACCGACTTGAGCAGAAGAATATATTTTTCAAGTTCCGCTGCTTCCATAATCCCTCCCCAAATTAACATCACATCAGTCAATGCTGGCGGATGCCATTGTAACATTTCCCACGCCGTTTCCCGCCCGGCACGGCGCAACCCGACATAAATAATTGTATTCGGGCGACTGCTATGGTAAACATAAACGCAATATGAAGCGGGTGTTCTTGGTTTCGGTCGTTGTGTTCCTGCTTGGGTTCGCCGTATCCTGCTCGAAGGAACCCCTGCCGCCGCCGGTCACCGATTCCCTCTATTTCAACGGAAAACTGGGCCTGCTGGCCGATCAACTGGCACAAAACGCCTTGCGCCGCCCCCGCCGCGCCGCCGTGCTCGACTTCGTAAACCAAAACGGCAAGACCAGCCAACTGGGCAAATACGTTACCGGGAAATTCATGGAGATAACATCGCAGAAGGCGCTTTTCACCGCCCCATCGGACGGCGAAGTGGCCACCGCGATAAAAGCGCAGGGAATCAAGTACAACGGCACGCTCAACACCGAAAGCGCCATCAAGTTGGGGCAGGCCCTGGCGGTGGACGCCCTCATCGTCGGCATCCTCTCCGACCTGCAGAAAGGGAGCGATGTCGACTTGGTGGTGAAAATGATCGACGTCCGCAACGGCAACATCATGTCCGCCGCCAGCACCAGCTTCTACCGCAGCAAACAGGTGAGCGGCATGCTGGAATCGTTTTAAGGCATTGACCAGAAAAACCGCCGTCAAACTCTGCGGCCAAACACGGGCCGCCGACATCGAATACTCTTTCAAACGCGGAGCCGATTTCTGCGGCGTGGTGGTGGAGGTCGCCTCTTCGCCCCGCACACAGACAATTGAAAACGCCAAGCCGCTTTTCGCCGTGAACGCTAAAAATACTTTTGCCCTGACCGCCGACGCGCCAATGGAACTTTACGGTGAAATCGCGCGGACGCTGACGCCCGGATTTTTCCAGCTTACCGCGAACGAGAACGCCGCCACCGTGGCTGAGGTGCGCAAGCGGTTTGGGATACCGGTCTTCAAATCGATCCACCTGCCGATGACGGCGGAGCCGGATAAAACAGCCGATGTATTCCTCGCGCTCATTAATGGATACCTGTCCGCCGGAGCCGACGGTTTTGTGCTCGACACGAAAGTGCCGAAGATGTTCGGCGGCAGCGTAAAAAAAAGCGACTGGAACCTCGCGGAAGCGATAATCAGGGAAAATCCCGGCGTAAAAATACTATTGGCCGGAGGCATCGGCCCGCATAATGCCGCCGAGGCGGCGGCGCTCGCTCCCTGGGGAATCGATCTCGCCAGTGGCGTGGAAATTAAACCGGGGGTAAAATCGAGGGAAAAGATCGATGCGCTCTTTTTGGCCCTGGAGGATAAACAATGAAGCGGTTGCTTGTGGCGGCGGCCATCGCCCTGCTTGTGCCCCGGCACGCGCCCGCCAGCGTCGCTCCGCCCGCCATCATGAGCGCCGAAAGCGGCGAATCGTCCGCCCGGATCGAATGGCGGGCCGTTTCCGGCTGCGCGGGATACAATTTCTACCTCAAAGCCACCGACGGCCGCTTTTCCAAAATCAACCAAACGCCGGTGCGGGACACTTTCGTCCGCCTCACCGGCCTGATCAATGGTCAGCCATACAGTTTCGCCGTCACCGCGCTTGACGCCGCGGGAAACGAGTCTCCGGCGGCGCTCACCCGGATACTCGCCCCCAGCGGTTACGGCTACAAAACCATCACCGTCAAAGGGGGAGCGAAAGCGGCCGATTACATCCTGTTCACCATACCCTACTCCACCGGCGGCCAATCGGCGCAAGACATTTTCCGCTACCTCCCCCGTTACGACGCGGCCCGGTGGCGGATATTTTCCCTGGAAAAAGAGGGATACAAGGAATTCACCGCCATCGCAAGCATCGAACCGGGCAAGGCCTACTGGTTCATCGCCGCGGACAAAACCGATCTCTTCCTTTCCGGCAAAACGATTGATGGCGCCGCCCCGTTCCATATCCGCCTCAACAGCGGCTGGAACCTGGTCGGCTCCCCCTTTCTTTATCCCGTTGACTGGAGAGAGGTCTTGGCCCAAAATCCCGAAGCGGCTCCCTATCTCGGCCCCGCAGTCTGGGATTTTTCCGCCGGAGGCTATGAAAAGGTCGGCACACTGCTCCCATTCCACGGCTATATGGTCTTTAACGCCCATGACAGCGGCCTGGACTTGGTGATCCCCCCCACCCAGGCGGAACCGAGGATTTTTGAAGAACAAAGTCCCGTTGCAGTTCCCAATGGAACCGGCGGAGGCGGCTGGCTGGTAAAACTTTCCGCCACCGATGGCGCCTACCGCGACACCGACAACTACCTCGGCATCATACCCGAAACGGAAATGGCGCTGGATGCCCTCAATACCGCCGAACCCCCCTCCTGGCCACAACACCTCTCCGTCTACTTCGTGCGCCACAATGAGACCGACATCCGGCGCAGCTCAGACATCCGGCATAGCGCCGCCAAAAGCTGGATCACCGTGGTGCAGGGGGGCGAGAACCGGCAGGTAACCCTCTCGTGGAAATTAATGGCCGGCAACCCGAAAATGACCCTGATAGATATTGCCAAAAACCGGCGGATCGACATGAACCGGCATTCAAGCTATGTTTTTTCCCGCACCAACACAGCCACACGCAAATTTATCATCACCGAAAATAGCCGGTAAATTTTTCCCCGTTAAGTTTCAGGTGGGTACGCCGAAAAGTAGTGAGAGATAAGGAACATGCAATAATTTTTTTGCAGCCAAATACCTCTTTATTATCAAAGCGTTGCGCTTCAACCTAAAAAACACCCCCCTAAAGTTTTCTGATACAATGCCGATAAAGCAACCGGAGAACTATAAAAGAGTGCTCTTCCCGGCGGGGGTGAACAGCCCGCCAGGAAAGATTGAACGGACGCAATAATGTGATGGAGGTGGCTTACCATGAAAGTAACAGGTTCTGACAATAGCAACTTAAAGAAAGACCGGCTGGGTAACACCGGCAAATCCGCCGAAAAAGGCAAGGCCGCTTACGCCAGCAACGCCGCGCAGGCCAAAGAGGTGGCTTCCACGCCGCAGGGAGCGCAGGGGGCAAGCGAAAAGATACTGGTTTCGGATTTGGGCAAGGAAGTTGCCAAAATTCACGATCAGATCAAGAAAAGCCCCAACCTTCGCGCCGAGAAGGTCGCCGAGCTGAAACAGAAGGTCGATAACGGCACCTACTATGTGAGCAGCGACAAGATCGCCAACAAGATAATCGAAGACATCGTAAAGAACGGTTGAGGGGGTTCGCCGGGTTCAGCGCCGGCTGAGCGCCCTCCCCCTTACTGCTTGCCGCCTTCGTTGGGATTCGCGGCAAAGTAGTCTTGCACCAGATAGCGCAGCATTTGGCTCAATTTCCCCTCGACATCCCTTGGAAATTCATTTCCCGCGGCCACCTTCTCCGAGCCCATCACCCAGATGGTTCCCATACGCAGACGGTAGGTGGTATTCAGCGTCGAGCGATTATAAACATTCACGTCCAGCATATAAATCTTCCCCTCCGAGGGGTCATCATGGCGCACAACCATCACCTGAACGGTGGCTAGCGGCGGCGCGCTGTTTTCCGATGCCAGCGTAAAACCGGCGGCCCGCAACTGCTGTTCCACCATGTCACGGACGCTTTGAGGGGTAAAACCCCCGTCGGCGGCGAAATCGGCGACCGTAACAGCGAAACGGTTCGGCAAGCCAACCAGATTTTCCTGCAACCGGGAAAAAGCGCTGGCCGAAGAAAGACCGAAAACCGCCATGAATATGGCGAAAACAATGATGATGCGTTGCTTCACTCTTCCTCCTAAAACCCTTCCCCGCATGCCACGCAACGGTTATCCGCCTGCCGGCAAACGGCCTTGCAAGCCTTCCCGCCGTTTCCCTTTTATACCACCTTTTAGCAAAGCGGCACAAACGCAATTACACCAGATAGGCCGTAAACGCCTTGAAAAGAAACACCGCCGTTAGCGCGCCGAACGCGTACTCCAGCCACTTCCTGTCGTTTTCGGGAGAAGCAAGCAGACCGCGCGTGTAGTAGGCTCCCGCCGCCGCAAAGCCGGTGAACATCACCAGCGGCGCGGCTCCGGCCGGGTAAGAGGAGGAAAGCCAACCGCATGAGGCCAGAAGCGCCGATCCCCAAAAACCAAACAGAAGCCGCAACGGGGAATACTCCTCCCATCCCGCCCATGCGCCAAAGACCGCGGCGGAAAAACCTCCGGCGATGGCGAAGAAAAATGGAAAGGGATCGGATGCACCAGCCGAAAGAAGGGCAATGGCGGCGGCCCCCATGGAGGCGGCCGCAAAGACGCTCCGGGCCATGGGAACCGATGCGGCGTCATTTGAATGCCGGTGCGGTAACCGCCCTCCCGCTTCGAACACCGCGAAAAAAAGTAAATAAAATAGAAACAGTTCACGCCCCGCCGTAATGTAAATTACGGCGCCGCAGAGCGCAAAAAGCCAGGCGGCAAAACGATCCAACAAGCCAAGCCTGAAAAAGAAGACGCCGCAGAAAACGCCGTACACAAGTCCCCAGAAAGGACTGCCCAGGAAGGCGAGGTTTTCGGGCCGCAATGTGGCGATAACCGCCATGAGCGCCGCCGCCGCGGCTTCCCCGGTCATCCCCCGCGAATTGGGCGCCAAACGCTCCGTCACCAGGCGGGAAACGGCCGCCAGCGCCAGCGCGCCGAGCGCCGCCCCGGAAAAACTCATCTCCCCAAAAAACGCGCCCAACGCCAGCGGAGCGAAAGCGGCGAGCCAGGCGGCCGCAAACCGCCGCCATGGCAAACCCCGCGCCAATCCGCCAGCGCCTATCAACCGCCGGCCGCCCCAAAGCGCCAGCGCGGAATATGCCAGCATCGGCTGCTGCCGGTTCGCGGCGAGCGCGGCAAAAAAAGCGACGGTGGAAATAAACAGTTCCTGCGCGCGATCCTGATTTTCCAGCGGCAAAAGCACCGGCAGCGCGGCGGCAATGGCCAATGCCCCCGCCCCGCCCAATACCCATCCATAGGGAAGAAAATAAAGGCCGAACGGGGCGGCAATGCACAGCAGGTTGATTGGGGTCATGGCGCGCGCCTACAATTCCTCTTCCAGCAGCAACCCGTCGTGGGCCAACGCAACGCCCGGCGGAAGTTTGGCGGTTATCTCGCTGTGTTTGAGATCGTGATTCATATGCGTGATGAATCCCTTTTGCGCGCCGGATGCCCGGACGGCTTCAATTGCCTGGCCGAGACTGAAATGCGTCGGATGCGCCTTGCGCTGCGTCGCCCCCACCACAAAAAGGCGCGCGCCGCGCACCTTGCGCATCGTTTCTTCCGGTATTTCGTTGCAATCGGTAATATAGGCGATGGAACCGATACGGTACCCGAAAACGCGCGCGGGGCCGTGCCGCACCGGCAACACCGTTATCTTCATCCCGAACAGCTCGAAATCGCCATCAACGGGATGGAGGCTCAGCTTCGGCAGGCCGCCCCCCTCGTAGCCATGCGGATCGAAAATGTAATCGAAGCGGGTCTTTATTTTCCCCAGCGTTTCCGCGCTGCCATAACAGGGGATGTTGGATTTCTGGATAAAGTTGAAACTGCGCAGCTCGTCCAGCCCGTGAACATGGTCGGCGTGCGCGTGGGTGAAGAGCACCGCGTCGATGCGGTTAAGTTTTTCTCGTAACGCCTGGAACCGGAGGTCGGTGGACGTGTCGATAAGCACTTGCCGCACCGCCGCGCCATCATGCCACCGGAAAAGCACCGATGAGCGGGTGCGGCTGTCGCGCGGGTCGGAGGAGCGGCAGGTGGCGCACCCGCAGCCGATCATCGGAACGCCAGTCGAAGTGCCGGATCCCAGGAAAAGAAGTTGCAGCGAACGGACCGCCATCAGCCCGAATACCGCGGCGTGAAATTTTGGGGTATCCCCAAATGGTCAAACACCCTCCCGGCGATAAACGCGGCGAGATCATCCACTCCCCGCGGGCGGTGGGTGAAGGCGGGCATGGCCGGCATGATGGTTGCTCCCGCGCGGCTTGCGCGCAGCATATTCTCCAGATGGATGTCGGAAAGCGGCGTTTCGCGCGGGACGATGATAAGTTTCCGCCGCTCCTTCAGATGCACATCGGCAACCCGCTCCACCAAATCGCTGGAAATGCCGCCGGCGATACGCCCCAGACAACCCATGCTGCATGGAACAATCACCATTCCGCGGGTGAGGAACGACCCGCTGGCCGCCGGCACGTTGAAACGTCCGTTGTCCAGCAGCGCCGCGCCCGGTTTGTTCAGGAAATACTCTTTCGACAACCCCAGTTCTTCGCGCAGGATATGCTCCGCGGTGGAAGTGACGATCACCTGAATTTCCACGCCGGCGGCGAGCAGACGGTCGAATATCTCCCTGCCATAAATGGCGCCGGAAGCCCCGGAAATCGCCAGCACCACGGGACCCAAAGCCGCGCTACTCCGCCGGGAAAATAATGGTGGCGATCTCTTCGGCGCGCGTCGTAATGACGCGCCCTTTTCCATCAAACTCGAATACGGCGCCGGGATACACATTCCCTTCCAGCACCGAGCCGTCGAGCATATTTACCGTAACCGCCAAACGCCCCAAATCTTTTTCGCCAAATTCAATGCCGGAGACCTGTGCAAGGGCAACGGCAACCACTGTTTTGCCGCTTTTAACGGTTAGGGTATTGTGCAACCCCATCCGCATCCGCGTGGCGGAAATTTGGCCGCCGTTCAGCAGCGCCACCGCCACGTTACGCGCGGGAAGTTCGCCGGTGGCCATTGTTTCACCGGAGCCGCCACGGCCGCGTGCCAACCCAAAGCCGCCGCGGGCTGGACTGACGGTTCCCTCGGAAGGAGCGGACGGCGCGGCCGTCACGGAGGGGAACGGCGCCGCCGGAAGCGTGGGCGGAGAAATTACCGGAGCGGACGTTGTGGGGGGACGGGTGGGCGTGGGTGTAGGCGTTACCGCTCCACTGGCATGTACGCCGCTGGTCGCCGCGCCGGAAGCGTGGACAACCAGCGTTTGCATGGCCGCCACGGGGCCGGATGTAAAGGCAAAGGCCGCGCCGCATGAAAAAACGGCCACGGCGGCAATAACCGGAACAACCCTCTTCAGCATGCCGGAATTATATCATTTTTCCCGGCGCTCATCGTGCAATAGCGCCGCGACGCGGGCGGCAAAACCGGCCTTGCGGACGTTTCCCCGCTGCCGGTGGATGGCCGCGAGAACGCTGAACAGCCGCGGGTTATATTGATCCATGGCATGGAGCGAATTCACTATGCCGACCGAAAAATCGCCGTCCATCTTCCCCGCTTCAATAAGGGTGAGGAACGATTCCGGAATGTCGATGCCCGCCACGGCGCTCCGCCCCCCAAATAATCCCGCCGCCAGCACACCCGCCGCCATCGCCAGCGTGGCGGGGCCATCATTGAGGAAATAGCGCGTCTGGTGAAGCGTCACCAAAAAGACAACCGGCGCGATAAGCGCCAGCGACGGGCCAATGGGAAAATTGCTCCGCAGATCGGCCAGCCAAGCGCGCGCATAGGCGAACATCGCTTCCGCGAACACCCAGCCGAAAAGCAATCCCGCCGCGCAGTGCAGCAGGTATTCACGCCAGTTATCGGCCAGCAATGCCACGGTGAAGTGCAACTTCAGTATGTGAAACACCCCCGCAACGGTCAACAGAAGGGCGAAAAATGCGCAAATCGCCGGCCGTGCGGCGCGAAGATAAAAAAACGTTAGAATATCCATCATCGCTTTCCATTCATTATATGGCAACACCGGCAGGCTAAAAGAAATTAATCGAATTCCTTCCGGATCCGGCCGAGTTCGGCGGGATCGGCATGGGTAAGCTCGTACACCCGCGCGTTCACCGCGAAGAGAAACGCCGCCGTATGCACGCTTTCGCGGAACCCCGCGTAGCCGGAAAAAAACCGGCCGCGCAGCAACAGGTGAAAAACGAACAAAAAAAGCGGCGCGAGGAACAGGTGCCACGCCGCCGTAAACGCGTTCACCCGGCGGCCGTTGCCGCGCGCGGCAACGGCATGGGACTCAATCCGGTCTTCCAGGCCGGGAGTGAAAAACGGGGGGGCGTCCGCGGCCGGCACGAAGCGGTTAATCCCTCTTGCAGTAGCGCGCGCGTTGCCAGATCGCCGCGGAAAAGAGGATGGCGACAAGCCATGTGACGGCAAGGCCGATCTTGCGAATCCGCAATTCCCTCATCATCCGGTCCACCTCGGTGGTAATGGATGCGCTGATCTGTTTCACGGCGTCGCCATCGGCCTTCACCGCCGCCACATTGAGCGAGTGGGCGGCGGTCCGCATCCCGGCATACGTTTTTTCAGCCTTGGCGAGATTCGCTTTTAGCTGGCTGGTCTCGAATCCGGAGCCGCTCCACTCCCGCATGCTTTTGAAGGATGCCTGCGCCCGGCTCAGCGCCTCCTTGGCGGTTGTTGTCGCGGTGAACAGCGCCGCCGCTCCCTCCATCTGGATCGAATTTTTTGCGTGGCAGGAAAGGCAGTTGGTATCCCCGGGAGTGTTGAATTTTTCGCTGGAGGGGCGGGCAATGCCGTGGTTGCCATGGCAGTGAATGCAAAGCGGCTTGCCGGTTTCCTGCGCGGCCGCCCAGTGGCGGCTCTTTTTGTAGGCGTCGGCCTGCTCGACATGGCATTCGGCGCAAACAAAACGGGTGGTCATTTGCTGAGGCTTTTGGATGCCGTGGTTGCCATGGCAATTCACGCAGGTGGGCACCCCCAAATCGTGCCGCTCAAAATACGCCTGGCCGTGAACGCTCCCTTTATAAAGCTCGTACTGATTAAGGGGGATTTTACGCTTTTCCATGATCTTCCGGTCGCTGTGGCACTTGCCGCACGTCTGCACCACGTTGGCGCGGTTAACCGAGGCGAGGGGATCGTCAATTTTGCGTATTTCATGTTTGCCGTGACAGTCGACGCAGGTGGCCGATTCAATATCGTGCTCGGCCATTTTTTTGCCATGCACCGAGCCGGAGTAAAGATCGAACTGGTCGGTGCGGAGGTTGTGCTGCCGCATCCTGAGCGGATCGGCGTGGCATTTCGCGCACATTTTGGCGATCTCGTCCCGCTTGGGGCGCGGCTGATACCCCTTGGTCTTCATCGCCAATTCCATGTCGCCCGGATCGCCGCCGTGGCAGTCCTGGCACATCACCCCCGCTTTGGCGTGGGCGCTATTCGGCCATTCGACGGCGGGGGCCTGCAATTCCCCCTCGAGTTCCGTGTGACAGGTGATGCAGACGCTTTCGGTTTCGGTCTCGGTGGCATACGCCGGAAGAATGGAAACGGCGGCAAACACCGCCGTCAAAAGGGCAAGCCTCCCCCCGCGTTTCTCGAACCGTTTAAAACCCCCCAACCACCCTTGCATATGCCCTAATGATAAAGGCTTTACAACAAGGGATGTTGCGACATCGCCTTAATCCTCTGGAACCTGCGCTCCACCTCGGCGCGGAACTGGTCAACCAGCGGTTTGTTGTCCGGCTTCAGCAAATGCTTGGTCTTGGCCATTTTCCCCAGCCATTCGGTCACATCCTTCTTAACCCCTTTTTCCTCGGGGTCGTGGTTAAGCGTGGTGATGCCGTGCTCCACTTCATAGAGCGGGAAGAAGTTGGTATCAACCACCAGCTGCGACAGATCGTTGCCGATATCGTCCGGATGCCCCCAATTGAGCGGGCAGACGGAGAACAGCTTGCCGAAGACCAGCCCCTCGTTGCGGGCGTACCACTGGGCCTTGGCCGCCTTGCGGATGAGATCCTTGTAATTGCTCTCGGTGGCGGTAAAAACATACGGGATATGCGTGGCGGCGAATAGCTGCGCGCTATCCTTGTGGTGGAACGTTTTCCCCTCCTCCTTCGGTCCCACGTTCGAGGTGGAAGTCTTGTGCCCCAGCGGAGTGGCGAACGACAACTGGTGGCCGGTGTTCATATATCCCTGGTTATCGTATTCCAGAATGATCATCTTGTGGTTACGGATGGCGGTGCCGAGGGCTGGTCCCAGACCGATGTCGAGGCCGCCGTCGCCGGTCACCATGATGAAGGTGATCTCTTCGCCGGCGGGTATCTCGCCGCGGCGCTGGCGCTCCTTGAACATTTCAAGCGCGCCCGAAAGCGTGGGCGCGCCGCTCTGGAACAGGTTGTGGATGTAGGTGATATTGAATGCCGTGGAGGGATAGCCGGTGGTGACCACCATGCCGCAGCCGGTGTGCCAGAGCATTACCACATGGCCTTCGATTCCCTTGAGGAATGTGCTGATATTCGGGAAAATACCGCAGCCGGGGCATGCGCCGTGACCGGGGGCGATGCGGGTCGGCAGCTTGGTCAGTTCGCGCTGCTTCACCCCTTTCACCACCAGTTGACCGGTCGCCGCGTCTTTGGTCACGCTGACGATGCCGGGGGTGGAAGCCTGCTTGCTGATCGGCGGATTTTTTCCCGGTATGCTGTATGACGGATCACCCGGTTCTGCGCCGATATAGTCGTACGCCACGTCCACTTTTCCTTTTGCGGCGGCGGCAAACGCCAAGTTAAACATCTCTATGGCATCGAGGTCTAAGAAGTCCTTGCCCCCCAAGCCGTAGATGCGGCTCATCACGAGGGTCTTGTTTTCCAGATCGTCCTTAAGCGCGGCCTTGGCGTCGAGCGTCATCGCGCCCCCCTGCGCGCCATACACGTCGGCGCGGTCGGCCACCAGCAGGGCCTTCACGTTCTTGCAGGCCTTGCGCAACTCTTCCGCCGGGAACGGGCGCAGCACGGTGGGATAAAGAACCCCCACCTTTTTCCCCTGCGCGCGCATCGCGTCGACCGCTTCCATGGCGGTGTCGGCGGCGGAGTTAAGAATGAGAATAGCCACTTCGGCGTCTTCCATCTTGTACGTCTCGAGACGGCTGTACCGGCGGCCCGAAAGCTTGGCCCATTCGTCGTACACCGCATCAATGACGTTGACGGAAGCGGCCATCGCCAGCGAAAGCTGCTTCTTGTTGTTGATCTGGTCGGGATCGTTCATATACGGCCCGAAGGTGGTCGGATTGTTCGGATCGACCGAGCTGTGAACGTACTTGTACGGTCCCACGAAATCCTGCAAATCCTTGTCGGCGGCGAAGCGGTAAACACGGCGCTTCTGGTGGCTGGTGAAAAAGCCGTCGTTGGCAACTATGGCCGGCAGGCGGATGTCCATATGCTCCGCCACCTTGGTGGCGACGGCGATCAGGTCATACGTCGCCTGCGGATCCTTGGCGCAGAAGATGATCCAGCCGAGGTTGAGCGTGCTGTACAGGTCGCTGTGGTCGCCGCGGATATCCAGCGGGCCGGAGACCGAGCGGCAAACGAGGTTCAGCACCATCGGCATGCGGGTGCCGGACTGCACTGGCAGCTGCTCTATCGAATAGAGCAGGCCGTTGGCGGAGGTGGCGTTGAACACGCGGCCCCCCGCGGTGGAGGCGCCGTAACAAATGCCCGCCGCGCCGTGCTCGCCGTCGGCGGGAATCATTTTTACGCCGTGTTCGCCATTGGCGTACATTTCATCGAGATATTCCGCCACTTCCGTGGACGGAGTAATCGGGTAGTATCCCATCAGATGGTAGTTGATCTGGGCGACCACCGTGGCGGCCATTTCGTTGCCGCTAAGGAAGTCGACCGCCTGTTCAACCGTACCCGGCTTGACCGTCTTGGCTTCGGACGTTGCGTGGCTCATGCGATCTCCTTTATGTCATTGACGTAACCGTTATCGATCACGGACTTGTTGACTTCGTATTCCACATGGGTGGTAAGCGCCTCGAACTTGCAGATCTCGACGCAGCGCAGGCAGCCCTTGCAATACTGGTAGTGGATCTTCTGGAGAACCATTTCGGGTTTCCCCTTTTTGCCTATCTCTTCTTTCCACTCAAAGCAGTAGTCGGGGCAGGTGATATCGCATTCGCCGCAGCTGGTGCATTTGCCCCGGTTGAGCACCGGCACATAACCGGAACGCGAGGCGGAAAGATCCTTGAACATCGAATTGCCCGCCGCCGGAATAACCCCGCCGATTGGCTGGTTCAGGTAGCCCAATTTCTGGCCGGAGCGGGAAAACGGCGTCGCGCTATACTTGCCGTCGTAGGCGAATTTTTTGGAAACATATTCGCTGGCGCCGCGCTCGAACGTCTTGATGTTGGACGGAACGGTCTGGGGATATTTCTTGCCGAAGGTTTCACGTATCATCTCCTTGAGCGCGTCTTGGCTCAAAAAGCCGGAAACCGCCGCCATGGTGCCGAGCAGCGCCGTGTTGACGCGGGTTTTTTCCTCCACCGCAATTTTCATGGCGTCCACCACCACAAGCGTTCCGGCGGCAAGGCCCAGGTAATCGCGCGCCGTATCCACATCCTTGTGGGTATTAAAAATCACGGTGGTCTCTTCCGTCACGCCGGAAAGCATGCCGGGAGCTTTGGCAATCGCCTCGAGGAAAATCACCAGCATGTGCGGTTCCGTCACCGGCGCGTTCACGCGGACATTTACATCCGGCGCGCAGAAGCGGACGAACGCGGAAACGGGAGAGCCTTTTTTCTCCGAGCCGTAGCTCGAGAAGTTTGAGCCGTTATACCCCTGCTTTAATACCCCCGCTTCGGCCAGCATTTTGCCGGCGACGTTCGCGCCGAACCCGCCGATGCTCGCCATGCGGATTTCATAGAACCCCAATTTGTTTGTGATAGGCAACTTATGCATTTCGCTCTCCCAACGCGTATATCAAAAACCAGTAGTTTTTAAATTTCCCTGCGTCCCTCTATGGACTTAACCAACGTTATTTCATCCACATACTCAAGATCGCTCCCCACGGGGACACCACGGGCGATCCGCGTCGCTTTTACCCCCAAAGGACGCAACACCTTTGCAAGATAAAGGGCTGTGGCCTCACCGTCCACGGTTGGATTGGTGGCGACAATAACCTCTTTGATCGTATCTGTTTTAACCCGTTTAAGCAACTGTTCAATACGCAGGATTTCAGGGCCGATGCCATCCAGTGGCGAGAGGGTTCCTCCCAGCACATGATAGAGGCCGTTGTGGCCGCCGGTGCGCTCCAAAAGCGCAATGTCGAGCGGCTGCTCCACCACGCAGATAACCGTTTTGTCCCGCTTGTCGGAAGTGCATATCTCGCACGGATCCGCCTCGGTTATCCCCCCGCAGGAGGAGCAAAGCTTTACCTTTTCAACAAGTTCCATCAGGGCTCGGGCAAGCTGTGCCGCCCGCTGATCTTTGTCTTTGAGGAGTGCGTAGACCAGCCGCTCGGCGGTCTTGCGGCCGACGCCGGGAAGTTTTTGAAACTCCTCGATCAGCTTTTTAACGGATGCGGACGATTCCATGCTTTTTAAAACAAACCGGGGAGGGAGAGGCCGGCGGCCCCCATCGCTTTGGAGAGTTCTTCTTTTAGCGCCGCTTCGGCTTTTTGCAGGGCGGCGTTGGCCGCTTCGGTGATCAGCTCTTCGACGGAGCGGCCGGATGCCGCGGCGCGTTCTTGATTAACGGTGATGGAGACTATCTGCTTATCGCAACTGGCGACAACGCGCACCGCGCCGTTGGCCGATTCTGCCTCTACGGTTTGGTTTTTCATCTTTGCGCGGGCTTCATCCATCCCGGCTTTCATCTTTTGCGCTTTTTGCAGCATATCCCCCAGCATCCGCATCAGCGTTCGTCCTCAAAGCCGGGGGTGCCGTCGAACAGGTCGACCGCCTTTTGGATAATCGGCTCGTTGAGCATCTGCCGCCGCATGGCGTTATCCACCGCCGGTTTTTTCACCTGCGTTTCCTTCAGCATCGCCTTGGGGGCCGCGCTGAAAACAACGCTCAGCCGCCGTCCGGTCACCGATTGCAGCACTTCATCGATGAGGGCGCGGTTCTGCTCGCACTGGTCGCGGATGAACGATTGATCCTCCGGATAGCCCAGCACCGCCTTCTCCCCTTCCATGCTGAAAACCATTTTGTCGAGCGACGCGGCCAGCAACGGCTTCTTCTCTTTAATGAGCGCCCGGATGGCCTCCCACGGATCGCCCCCGGCGGGAACGGCGGCGGGACGCGGCGCATCATAATTTTGGGCCGGCGCAGGCTGGCGCGCTCCTGTCGACACCGGGCGCGGCGGCGCGGATGGCGGCGCAAAGCGGGGGGCGGCGGACGCCTGCGGCTGCGGCGCGGCGGCGGGCATCCCCTTGAGCCGTTCGAGCAACTCCGCCAACGGCAGCACATCGTCCAGCCGCACCATTTTAATCAGCGCCATTTCCAGCACCGAGAGCGGATTGCCCGCCGTGGCGGCCTGCGATTTGGCGCGCAGGAGAATATCGTAATACTGCTGCAACCGGCCGGGCGTGACCCCTTCCACCAGTTGCTTCATGGCGGCCAGCGCGTCATCGGTTTCCTTCAATATCTTTTCGGGCGCGCCGCTCACCTTCACGATGGTGAGCGCCCGCACCGCCTCGAACAGCTCGCGCACGATCACCGCCACCTCGAATCCGGCATAGTAGAGGTCGTGCAGTTGCCGCAGGGTTTCGTCCACCTCTTTGCGCGTCACCGCCCCCAGGATGGACCACATCTTCTCGCGCGAGACCAGCCCCAGCACCATGCCGAGCAGCTCTTCGTCGATGGACTCGGCGGCATACGAAGCCGCCTGATCCAGCAGCGACTGCGCGTCGCGCATCGAGCCTTCGGCGCGGCGGGCGATCATCAGAAGCGCGCCGGGGGTGATCTTAATGCCGTCGCTATCGATTATTTTTTGGAGGCGGCCGGCGATTTCCTGATCGGATAGCGCGCGGAATTCAAACACCTGGCAGCGGGAGAGCACCGTGTCGGGGAGCTTGCTTTGCTCGGTGGTGGCCATGATGAATACGGTGTGCGGCGGCGGCTCCTCCAGCGTCTTGAGGAACGCATTGAACGCCGCCCCCGAAAGCATATGGACTTCGTCGATGATGTATATCTTCATCCGGCATTTCACCGGAGCGTACTGCAAATGATCGCGTATCTCGCGGATGTTATCCACGCCGTTGTTGGACGCGCCGTCTATCTCCACCACGTCCATCGAATTGCCGTCGGCGATCTCGCGGCAGTTTTGGCACGTCCCGCAGGGAGTAATGGTGGCGCCGGTTTCGCAGTTGATGCTGCGGCTGAAAATGCGGGCCATCGAGGTTTTGCCCACGCCGCGCGTGCCGCAGAACAGGTAGGCTCCCGCGATGCGGTTGAGCTTGATGGCGTTGGAGAGGGAGCGGACGATGTGCTGCTGGCCGACGACCTCGGCGAACGTCGACGGACGCCATTTGAGGGCCATCACCTGATAGCCGGACTTTTTTCCGCTTGCGTCTTCCATCATGCCGTCATTATAGGGGGAATCCAAAAAAAATGCCGGGCACCCTTACAGCGCCCCCGACACTCCGCGTACCGTTGCTTCCTTCCGGACCTGGCGGGGTTAGCAGGATCGGGTCGCGTAAGACCCGGCAAACACAATTTCCCTGAACAGAGTGCAGATGATAGCACAAAAGATAAACGATGCACGAAAAAATACTGGGGGTGCCGGTTCAAGACCGGCATGACAGGGGGCAGGTCGGCCCTACGGGCCGATGTACATGCTGAGAGCATGTACCCACCGGAAAAAGAGAGCACCGGAAAATGAGGGTTGATGCACGCAAGATTGCCGTGCCTGCCGCTAAT
>JACRGQ010000051.1 GCA_016217735.1 Nitrospinota bacterium | reverse complement strand
GCATCATCAAGCCGAAGAATTTTCAGACTCCTTACGCCACGTATATCCGCAGCGTCATCGGCGGCCTGCTGGTGCAGGGGGTGGACAACCAGCTCCTCGACGAAAAAAACCTCCGCGTGGTGAGCAAGCGCCAGCCGACGCCGAAAGAGATGGAAGACCTGCTCTTCGCCTGGACGGTGGCCAAGCATGTGAAATCGAACGCCATCATCTTCGTCCGCGACGGCGTGACCGTCGGCGTGGGTGCGGGGCAGATGAGCCGCATCGACAGCACGAAGATCGCCGTGAGCAAGGCGCAAAGCCCCGTGAAGGGGTGCGTGATGTCGTCGGACGCCTTCTTCCCCTTCCGCGACGGCATCGACGCGGCGGGCAAGGAAGGGATCGCCGCCGTGATATCGCCCGGCGGCAGCATGCGCGACGAGGAAGTGATCGCCGCCGCCGACGAGCACGGCATGGCGATGGTCTTCACCGGCATGCGCCACTTCTATCACTAAGACACCGACATGCCTGTCATTCTGAGGAGCGGAGCGACGAAGGATCTCTTTCCGGAAAGCGATCCTTCGCCTTCGGCTCAGGATGACACTGTTTTTTAACAACCTGCTATAATCGGGCGGATATGAATTTCCAGGACATCGTTCACACGCTGCAATCCTTCTGGGCCAAGAAGGGCTGCTTGGTGATGCAGCCGATAGACTCCGAGGTGGGAGCGGGCACGTTCCACCCCGCCACTTTCCTGCGCGTGCTGGGACCGGAGCCGTGGAACGCCGCCTATGTGCAGCCGAGCCGCCGCCCCACCGACGGACGCTACGGCGAAAACCCGAACCGCCTGCAGCACTACTACCAGTTTCAGGTCATCCTAAAGCCCTCACCGCTTGACGTGCAGGAGCTTTACCTCGAATCGCTGCAAACACTTGGCATAGAACTCAAGGCGCACGACATCCGCTTTGTGGAAGACGACTGGGAATCACCCACCCTCGGCGCGTGGGGACTCGGCTGGGAAGTCTGGCTGGACGGCATGGAAATCACCCAGTTCACCTATTTCCAGCAGGTGGGCGGTATCGATCTCAAACCGGTTTCAGCCGAAATCACCTACGGGCTGGAGCGCATCGCCATGTACCTCCAGAACAGGGATTCGGTCTACGACTTGCAATGGAACAATGCGGTGAAATACGGCGAGATATTTCTGGCCGATGAACAGCAGTTCAGCAAATACAACTTCGAGCTTTCCAACGCGGCCGCCAACGCCGTGCTGTTCGACAGTCTGGAAGCGGAGGTGAACAAGCTGCTGGAGGCCGGGGTGCCGCTGCCGGCGTATAATATGGTTCTGAAGTGTTCGCACGCCTTCAATATGCTCGACGCGCGCGGCGCCATCAGCGTGGCGGAGCGGACGACCTACATCGCCCGTGTGCGGAAACTGGCGGGAAAGTGCGCCCGCGCCTATCTGGAATGGCGCGAATCGCTCGGCTTCCCCTTGTTAAAAAAGGATTTTTAACGCCACACCTTTTGCGAGAAAACGCACTGGAAAGCCTTAAATAACAAAGGGGATACTCCTCGTTCGCAAAAAGCCATAAACTTCTTGTACCGCAGTACATATTAGGGTATTCTTAATGGCTTGACAATTCATCTTTAAAAAGTAAATTAAGGAGAAATTTAGATATGGGGCGGATTAACTATCTGTTTACTTCGGAATCGGTTACCGAAGGACATCCGGACAAGATTGCAGACCAGATTTCCGACGGCGTGCTTGATGCTTTTATCGCGCAGGACCCGATGTCCCGCGTGGCCTGCGAAACGTTGGTCACCACCGGCCTCGTCATGCTGGCCGGCGAAATCACCAGCAAGGCTGTCGGGGTCGACATCCACAAAATCGTACGCGACACCGTGAAGGAAATCGGATACGACGATTCCGCCATCGGGTTCGACTACCGCTCCTGCGCCATCCTTAACGCGCTGCATGAGCAAAGCCCGGACATCGCCCAAGGGGTCGTCCGCAAGACCGACGAAGAGACCGGCGCCGGCGACCAGGGGCTCATGTTCGGCTACGCCACCAACGAAACCAAAGAATACATGCCGCTGCCGCTGCTGTTGGCCCACAAGCTGACCGCCCAGCTCGCGAAAGTGCGCAAAGACGGCACGCTCAAGTGGCTCCGCCCGGACGGCAAATCGCAGGTGACCGTCGAATTCGTCAACAAAAAAGCGCACGCCATCGACACGGTGGTCATCTCCACCCAGCATGCCGAAAGCGTGGATAACGACACCATCCACAAGGAAGTGCTCGACAAAGTCATCCGCCCGATCATGCCCGAAGGCCTCTTCCACGAAAAAAAGTGCAAGATATTCATCAACCCGACCGGCCGCTTCGTCGTCGGCGGCCCCCACGGCGACTCCGGCCTGACCGGCCGCAAGATCATCGTCGACAGCTACGGCGGCTCGGCCTGCCACGGCGGCGGCGCATTCTCCGGCAAGGATCCGACCAAGGTCGACCGCTCCGCCAGCTACATGGCCCGTTACATCGCCAAGAATCTGGTGGCCGCCGGCATCGTTGACCAATGCGAAGTGCAGCTTGCCTACGCCATCGGCGTGGCCGAGCCGGTGTCAGTTTTGGTGGACGGCTTCGGCACCCGCAAAATCCCGCAGGAAAAAGTCGTCGAAATCGTCCGGAAGAACTTCGACCTCCGCCCCTTCGGCATCATCAAGATGCTGAAACTGCGCCGCCCCCACTTCCAAAAAACCGCCGCTTACGGCCACTTTGGCCGCGAGTTGCCGGAATTCCAGTGGGAACAGATCGACATGGCCGCCAAACTTAGAAAGGATGCCGGACTATGACCACCGCAACCAAAAATTTCGACGTAAAAGACATGGGTCTTGCCGACAAGGGCAAAGCCCGCATCGAATGGGCCGATCAGGATATGCCGGTGCTGCGCGCCGTGCGCGACCGCTGGACGAAGGAACAGCCCCTTAAGGGCATAACCATGTCCGCCTGTCTGCACGTCACCGCCGAAACCGCGAACCTCGTCCGCGCCCTCAAGGCGGGCGGCGCGGATGTGGCGCTGTGCGCCAGCAACCCGCTCTCCACGCAGGACGACGTGGCCGCGGCGCTGACCAAACACTACGGCATCCCCGTCATGGCCATCAAGGGCGAAGACAACGACACCTACTACCGCCACCTCGAAGCGATGGTAATGCGCGAACCGAACGTCACCATGGACGACGGCGCCGACCTCGTGACCCTGCTGCACACCAAATATGTGGAAAAAGGCAAGAACGTGGTCGTCAGCATGGAAGAGACCACCACCGGCGTCATCCGCCTGCGCGCGATGGAGCGCGACGGCAAGCTGATGTTCCCGGTCATCGCCGTGAACGACGCCACCACCAAGAACATGTTCGATAACCGTTACGGCACCGGCCAGTCCACGCTCGACGGCGTCATCCGCGCCACCGACATGCTGATCGCCGGCAAGACCGTCGTCATCGCCGGCTACGGCTGGTGCGGCAAGGGTTGCGCCATGCTCGCCCGCGGCATGGGCGCCAAGGTCGTCGTCACCGAAGTCGACCTCATCAAGGCCCTCGAAGCCGCGATGGACGGTTTCCAGGTCATGACCATGGACGAAGCGGCGAAGGTGGGCGACCTCTTCATCACCGTCACCGGCAACATGCACGTCATCCGCCCGGAACACGCCAATTCGATGAAACAAGGCGCGATGGTCTGCAACAGCGGCCACTTCGACATCGAAATCGACCTCAAAGGTATCGCCAAGGAAACCAGGGAAATCCGCAAGGACATCCGCAACTTCGTCGATGAATACAAATTGAAGAACGGCCGCAGCATCTATGTGATAGCCGAAGGCCGCCTTGTGAACCTGGCCGCCGCCGAAGGGCACCCCGCCAGCGTGATGGACATGAGCTTCGCCACGCAGGCGCTTGCCTCGGAATACGCCGTCAAGGAACGCAAGAACCTCCAGAAGAAAGTTTACAGCGTTCCGGTGGATATCGAAAACTGGGTGGCGCGCCTGAAGCTGGAATCCATGGGAATCGCCATCGACACCCTGACGAAAGAACAGGCCCACTACCTCTCTTCGTGGGAGCACGGAACCTGATCACCGTAAGGAACAACAACTTGTGAAGCATGAATTCAAAGGGGCTCGCATAGAGCCCCGCAAAATTACCGGCAACATCTCGGCCGCGGACCTGATCGGAAACTTTTTTAACGCCTACAACGGCGCGCGCGTGGCCGAGATATGCCGCCTCCTCGAAAAGAAGGTGCTGAAGGAAAACGTCACCGTCGGCGTTTCCCTCACCGGCGCGCTCACCCCCGCCGGGCTGGGCGCCAGCGCCCTCGTGCCGCTCATCGAGACCGGCTTTATCGACTACATCGTCAGCACGGGCGCGAACCTTTATCACGACATCCACTACGGGCTGAACCTCGCCATGCACAAAAGCTCGCCGTTCGTGGACGACGTGGAACTGCGCAAACACCAGCTTATCCGCATTTACGACATCATTTTCGATTTCGACGTTCTGCTGCAATCGGATAAGTACGTTGCGGACACCGTGGGCAAGCAGGAGTTCCTTCGGAAACTTTCCACCAGCGAACTGCACTACCTCATGGGCAAGCACGTGAACGACACCGAGGCAAAACTCGGCACCCAAGGTTCCACCGTGCTGGGCGCGGCATACCGCGCCGGCGTGCCGGTGTATTGCCCCTCGCCGGGTGACAGCACCATCGGCATGAACATCGCCATGCTCAACGTGGCGGGACGCGGCGACGTGATCATCGACGTGGTGGCCGACGTGAACGAGACCGCCGCCATCGTGCTGGACGCGATGCTCCACGGCGAAAGCGCCGTGATAATCTTCGGCGGCGGCAGCCCCAAGAACTTCCTGCTGCAAACCGAGCCGCAGCTCTCGGAGGTGCTCAACATCCCGGTGCGCGGACACGATTACTTCATGCAGATCACCGACGCCCGCCCGGATACCGGCGGGCTTTCCGGCGCCACGCCGCACGAGGCGGTAAGCTGGGGGAAGGTGAACCCGGAGCTGCTCCCCAACGCCGTGGTGGCCTATGTGGACACCACCATCGCCATGCCGCTCATGACGGCGTACGCGCTTGCCAAATGTCCGCCGCGTAAGCATAAACGGCTGTATGATAAGCGTGGCGCGTTGCTGGATCAGCTCAAGGCGAAATACCGGGAGAACAACAAGCAGTGAATGGCAAAATCCTGGCGGTTATGATGGCGGGCTTGGCCCTTTCCCTCTTCGCCTGCCAGGATCATCACTTCGTCCCGATGGAGAAGGCGGACAAAATCCATATTCCCGCCGGCACCGAGAATGCCCCCGGCTTTGCCGAAGGGCCGGTGGCGCAAAAACAGGTTATGGCCGAAGCGCAAAAATCGTCCGCCGCACCCGCCCCGCAGGTTCCGCCCCCGGCGGCCATGCCCGGCGGCAAAGCCCCCGCCATCGACGCAGGATATGTCATCGTGGATGGCACGCTGGAGCTGGGAGCCGAACAGAAAAAAATGGATTTCAAAGGCTGGACCATTTACGTGCTGGTTCGCTTGGTGGATCAGCCCGCGCCGCCGCTGGCCGTCACCCGCATTCCCGCCGGAAGCTTCCCGGTTAGCTATGTCATCACCAATGCCAACCTGATGGTGGGCGATGCCCCCAAGCCGGGAGCCAAGATTCTGATCGAAGCGCGATTGGATAAAGATGGCGACCCCATCTCCAAAAATCCGGGCGATGTCTACGGCTTCTCCCTGAAACCAACCGGCGTGGGCGACCGCGGCGTAAAAGTAGTCCTCGACCAAATCCGCCGCTAAATGTCATCCCCGCGAAGGCGGGGATCCAGCCATACTTTCAAAGCTCTCTTCCCTTTCTCCCCTTGGATAGGCAGCATGCAATTTGCCGCCAAGCGGCAACAGTATTTTCCAATATGAAAATGAGTCTGAAGGGAGGGGGTGCATGATTCCTCATCCCTGCGTCCCGAACTGTTCAAATATTTCTGTAAACAGCGCGTCCCTTGCCTCGTTCTTTTGTCGTGCGGCCTCGTTGTCGGACATG
>JACRGQ010000050.1 GCA_016217735.1 Nitrospinota bacterium | reverse complement strand
TGACAAAACGCTTGGCATTTTGCCGGGCCTTAATACCGTGAATAACGCACTTAAGGTTACTTTCGGACTCAACGGCCGGTGACATCGTGGGCTACGCGGAAGTTTTTAAACCATGAAGATTAAATATTACGCGGAAACCGATTCGCTTTATATCGACTTAAGCGCCAAAAAAGCGGTGGATAGCCGCGAAATTGAAGATGGGATCGTTCTCGATTTTGATGAAAACGGGCATCTAACCGGTATTGATATCGATCAAGCCGCCAAGCACATGGATTTGAAAGAGCTTGAGTTGAGCGCGTTGCCGTCCAAGATTAAAACCTTGACGGGAAAATCCGCTTAATCCGCCGCCCTACCCCCAAGCCAAAAGGCAAGCTCCAGTACGCCTGAAACCACGCGGCCACGTTGCGAGACCCCGCTCCATTTTCGCTTTTGGTACCACAGGTTTAAGGAGCCGCGGAATTGGCAATTCAATCCGCGGCGGAAATGGTCGAAAGACCGCAACCTGTGGTTGCCGCGCCAGCGGCAAGAAGAAGGCCACGGCCTTTCAGGCCGCGCAACAGGATGAATCCTGTTGTACCAACCACAACCAGCCGAAAGGCAAGCTCCGGTACGCCTGAAACCACGATGCTACAAAACAAGACCCGACCCCATCTCCCCCCAACCTTGCGGAGGCACATGATCCCAGCTAAGTGGTGCACTCTTAAGGCATAGGTTGCATATGCCAATTCTTTCCCTTTTCATCTTTACAAAGTTCATACAACCCTTACCACTGAATGCCTTGGGATTTAAGAATTTCCTGTGCGGGTGTCCAGCCGAGTCGCGAAGCGGCTTTAAAATCCTCTATCGCCCGTTTGTTGTCGCTAAGCTTGTCATAAGCTAAGCCGCGCTTAGAGTAGGCTTCCGCGTCCGGCTTTAGGACTATCGCCTTGCTGTAATCCTTAATCGCCCGCCGGTAGTCGCCAAGCCTGTCATAAGCAATTCCACGATTGTAGTAGGCCGCCCAATCATTTGTGTTAAGTTTTACCCCCCTCGTGATGTCCCTAATTGCTTGCTTATTATCACCAACCACGAGGTAAGCGGTTCCGCGAGAGACGAATAAATCCGGATTTTTCGGTTCAAGCTCTATTAGTTTGTTAAAGTCTTCGATCTTCCGCTGATAATCGTTTAGTAGTCCGTAATCGATTGCGCGAGCCCAGTAGGCCTCTGTGTATTTAGGATTAAGCTCTATCGCCTTTGTGTAAGCAACAATGGCATTTTTAATATTGTCCTTGAATGACGCTTCAAAAAAATACTCGCTTTTTCCCTTCTCATACCAATCCGTAGCGCTTAGATGTTGGGCGGTATCGTTATATTGCTTTGCCTGCTCGGCTTTGTCGAGGGCGGACTTTGTGGCGTCGAGTTCATTTCGCATCCGTTCCAGTTCCAGCGAAAGGTCGGCGGCCTTTCTCCTGCTTTCCTCAAGCTCGGCGACTTTCTGTTTGTCCTGACGCAACGCCTCAATCTTCTTTGCAACGTCATCCGGGTCGGCCTTGATGCGGGCTTTCAGCCAGTATGTAGTGCCGTCCCATTTTTCTTCCACCACCTCGGTGCTTGCCACTCCCGCAGAGAGAGTGGTTATTTCCCGCCGCACCTCGTCCTTGGTTCTTCCATCGGTGGATGCTTTATCGTTGAAGGCGCTTTCCACATATACGCCGAGTTCCTGCAAAAGTATCCGTTTCACCTGTTCAAGGGCTATGGCGCGGCAACTGCTTTTGCTATCCAACTCGCTGGCGGTATAGGTGTACTCCTTTTCAAAGGTCTGCATTGCCGCATGGCTTTGGGTATCGGCGGTCAAAAGTGCGGCGATAAACGCCACGCCGAAGAGGGAAGCGGGGAATGTATTTCTATTCAACATCGATATAAATCCTATCACATCTCTTGTCATTCCCGCGAAGGCGGGAATCCAGACATAGTATCAATACTGGATTCCCGCCTTCGCGGGAATGACAAACCGGGTGGGGGCAATGGCAGGCAGTAGCCTACAGGCCATTTCCGCCGCGGATAGTAAAATCATTCCGCGGCTCCCTGATAGTCTACCCTGCCAACGCGGAATATTTCCGGCCCCGTGTGTTAAACTGCGCCAATGCCGAAAACCGTTTCCGACCGGCTGGTCCTTTTTCTGTCCACCGGGTTTTATTCCGGCTACAGCCCCGTTGCCCCCGGCACCGCCGGATCGGTGGTCGGCGTGGCGGTCTATTTTCTTCTGTTGCCGCTTGGCTGGCCCGTCTATGTGGCGGTTACGCTGGCGGTCACCATTTTGGGGATATGGGTTTCAGGGCGGGCCGAAACGCTATTCGGCCAAAAAGATTCAAAGCATATAGTGATAGACGAAATCGCGGGGCAGCTTATCGCCCTGTTTATGGCGCCTCCCGTCTGGTGGGCGGTTCTGGCCGGATTCGGACTTTTCAGGCTGTTTGATGTGGCAAAATTCTGGCCGATGTCGGCCTTGGAGAAACTCAAGGGGGGGGTGGGGGTCATGTTGGACGATGTGGCGGCCGGCCTGCTGGCGCTGGCGGCATTGCACATTATTCTTTTGACCGTTTGATTTTTGGGGAAAAGGGGCGGGCCGTTCCCTATATAATCTGACAAATATCCGCGGGAGGGCTTAGCGTGTTCAAGGATCGTCTTTTTGGGGTTATCATCGCTGGTGGGCGGGGTACGCGGTTTTGGCCGCTGTCGCGCAAGGCGCGGCCCAAGCATCTGCTTAATTTTTTGGGCGACACCTCGTTGTTGCGCCAGACCGCCGACCGCGTGATGCCGCTCGCCAGTGCGGCGCGGCTGTTCGTGGTGACCGCCCAAAGCCACGCCGATGAAGTGAGGGAAGTTCTTTCGGACATCCCGCCGCAAAACATCCTTGTCGAGCCGGCCGGTAAAAACACCGCTCCCGCCATCGCATTGGCCGCCGCCCACATCCTGGATAAAGATCCGAACGGCATCATGGCGGTGCTTCCCTCCGACCACATCATCGAGCCGCGCGATAAATTTTTGGCTGACCTCGAAGAGGGGGCGCGGCTGGCCGACGCGCGGCGGGCGCTCGCCATCTTCGGCATCCGCCCAACCCGCCCCGAAACCGGCTACGGCTACATCGAAGTGGGCCAAAAGCTGGAGGGGCGCGCATTCGGCGTCGCCTCGTTCAAGGAAAAGCCGAACCTCAAGAAGGCCAAGGATTATCTCGGCACCGGCCGCTACCTGTGGAACAGCGGCATGTTCGTTTTCCGCGCCGACGTGTATGTGGAAAAAATGCGCCGCCATCTGCCGGACCTTTTCGCCGCGTGGGAACGCTATGCCAACGGGAAGAAGGGCGCGGAAGACCTCAACGAATATTACGCCGCCGCCGAGGCGGTCTCCATCGACCACGGCATCATGGAAAAGCTGGCGGGAGAGGCGGCGGTCATCGCCGCCTCGTTCAACTGGAGCGATATCGGCAGTTGGGGCGCCACCGACGAGTTGTGGCGGGCGGATGAAAAAGGGAACCGCGCGCGCGGTGGCGATATCGTCCCGATTTCCGCCGAGGGGAACACCGTCGTATCCAAAAAGCTGGTTGCCCTTTTGGGTGTGGAAAACCTCATCGTGGTGGAGACCGATGACGCCATTCTCATCACCCGGAAAGAAAAAGCGCAGGAGATCAAAAACCTCGTGGAAGAGATGGAGCGCCGCGGCCTCAACCGCTATCTGTGACGCCATGAATGAACTTGGTAAAAAAATACGGCGCCGGCTCGAACCGTCCCACTGGGTAATCCTGCTCTATGCCGCCGCCATTTTTATCGGCGGAGTGGCGCTCCGTTTGCCGGTTGCGCAGCTCAAGCCGGTGGCGTTTATCGACACGCTTTTCATATCCGCCTCCGCCATCACCGTCACCGGGCTTTCCACCGTCAACGTGGCGGAAAGCTTCACCTTTTTCGGCCAGGTGATGATTATGGTTCTCATTCAACTGGGGGGGCTGGGAATTTTAACCGTTTCGTCGGTATTCACCATCATGCTTGGCCGGGCCGTATCCATGCGCGGGTCGGGCGTATTTTTCGATTCGTTCTCCATTTCGCACCAGATCGATTTTAAAAAACTGATGAAGGCGGTGCTGTTCCTCATGTTCAGCTTCGAGGCGCTGGGAACCGCGATTTTAACCGCCGATTGGGCGCATACAATGGGGTGGCGCAAGGCGTTCTTCGCGGCGATGTTCCATTCCGTCGCGGCATTCTGCAATGCCGGCATTTCCATCTTCCCCAACGGCCTGATTGGCTTCGAGAAGGATGCCGTGGCGGAGTTCACCATCGCGGGACTCATCATCGCCGGGGGGTTGGGTTTCATCACCATCAGCGAGATATACCGGCGGCGGCACGGCCTGATTCCCGGGCGGCTGCGCCGGATGTTCGCCCGGCAGGGGGAAGAAGCCGTTCCGCGGCAGTCATGGTCGTTGCAGACGCGGGTGGTGCTGGTCTACTCCGCCCTGCTGGTGGGGTTGGGCATGATGGGTTACTTTGCTTTTGAGCTGAACAACACCTTGGAAGGGCGGCCGTTTGGCGATCAACTGATGCTCTCTTTTTTCCACTCCGTCGGCGCCCGCACGGCCGGCTTCCAGAACGTCGATTTTGCCGATCTTAACAATACCACGCTCAACATGATCATCCTGCTCATGTTCATCGGCACGGCTCCCGGCTCCACCGGCGGCGGGGTGAAGGTGACCACGTTCGCCATCATGGCGGCGCTGGCGGTATCGCGCGCCCGCGGCTTCGAGGCGGTGCATGTGGCCAACCGCGCCATCCCGGAGCAAACCCTGTCGCGCGCCATCGCCATCCTTTCCATCTCCGTGGCGCTGCTGCTCACTTTCATCACGATGTTGCTGATAACGGAAGGGGAAACGGCCGGCCACGCGGCGCGCTCGGTGCATGGCCATTTCCTCGAGATCGTCTTCGAAGCGGTGTCGGCCTTCGGCACCGTGGGGTATTCGATGGGGATCACCGGATCGCTCTCCGGCATGGGAAAGATGCTCATCATCCTCCTCATGATGGTCGGCAAGCTGGGACCGCTCACCATCGCGCTGGCGGTAACGGCCCGCGCGCGCGCGCGGCTTTACCAGTTGTCCGAAGAATCGGTTATGGTAGGCTAGGCGCATGGCGTTAAAACGTTTCGCGGTCATCGGCCTGGGAAAATTCGGGCACTACCTCGCCCGCTTTCTCTATGAGAGGGGGCACGAGGTAATCGCCATCGACGTGGATAAGGAAACGGTGCAGGGCATAAAGGACTACGCCACCCAGGCGATCATCGCCGATGCCACCAACAAGGAAACGCTGATGTCGCTTGGCATACAGGAGGTCGATACCGCCATCGTCAGCCTCGGCACCCGCATCGACCATTCGGTGCTGGTGACGTTGCACCTCAAGGAGTTGGCGGTGAAGGATATTGTTGTGAAGGCGATATCCGAAGACCACCGCAAAATACTCGAGATTATCGGCGCCCACCAAGTGGTGTTCCCCGAAAAGGACATGGCCCAGCGGCTCGCGATCAACCTCTCATCGCGCAATCTGCTGGACTACCTGCCGCTGTCGCCGGGCATCTCCATCATGGAGTTGGCCCCCATCCAGCCGTTCCTCGGCAAGACGATCAAGGATTTGCAATTGCGGAATCTCTATGGCGTACAGATCATCGCCATAAAGGAACTGATACCGGAGCGGGTAAATTTGATCCCGTCCCCCGATACCGTGATAAAGGAATCGGACATTCTGGTGGTTCTGGGCACGGATGAATCGCTGCGCAAGATGGAGCAGGCCTCGGCCTGACGGCCCGCTATTTTTCCGTTGCATTATACACTCCCGGACGTGGAGGCAACGCTCAGGGGAGAAGGCGCTCGATTTCCGCTTTGAGGGCGTTCGGCTTAAACGGCTTGTTCAAATAGGCATTGGCCCCCAGCTTCATGGCCCGCTCCTGATCCTCATCCTTCCCCTCGGTGGTCAGCATGATCACGGGGATACGCTTGTAT
The DNA here is from genome assembly GCA_016217735.1 of Nitrospinota bacterium. Classification (NCBI taxonomy): domain Bacteria; kingdom Pseudomonadati; phylum Nitrospinota; species Nitrospinota bacterium. Next base: position 5,195 of record JACRGQ010000050.1, on the reverse strand, counting down.
TTTTCGTCACTCCTCACCATTTTGAGGAATTCCAGCCCGTTCATGTTCGGCATATTCACGTCGCAGATCATCAGGTGGACGTCGTTTTTGGCGAGCGCGTCGAGCGCCTCCAAACCGTCCGCCGCCTGTATCTCGTTTTTGAAATTGGCGATTTTTTTCAGCGCGAAGCTCACCATCGTCCGGAAGGTGGGCGAATCGTCTATGATAAGCACCGTCTTCATTTTGCTCATGTCCGGCCTATTATACCCATTGCCGCCTCACAATTCCTCGATTATCGCGCCAGCCATATCGTCCAGTCCCGCGATCCGGTCGACCAGCCCCCCTTCGATGGCCGATTTTGGCATCCCGTACACCGCGCAGCTTTCCTCCGATTGCGCCATGGCGAACGCGCCTTGTTTTTTCAGCGCCTTCAACCCCTCGGTGCCATCGGTTCCCATGCCGGTCATCACCACCGGCAATGTCCGGTTGCCGAAGAAATGTGCCGCCGATTCAAACAGCACGTTGACGCTGGGGAAATAACTTTCCGATTCAGGGCGGTGTGTTATATGGGCGATCTTCTTGCCGTACTTCTCGTTAAAAACGAGGTGCATCCCGGATTTGGCCACCAAAACCCTCCCCGCGGAAATAATATCGCCTTCCTCGGCTTCCTTCACCTCGATGGCGCTCGTCCTGTTTAGCCGTTCGGCCATCGACTTGGTGAAACCGGCGGGCATATGCTGGGCGACCACGACCGCCACGGGTAAATTGACCGGCAGGGCCGGAATAATCCGTTGCAGGGCTGGCGGCCCGCCGGTGGATATGCCGATGCAGACCACCTCCACCCCCCGTTTCCCGGCCGTGGCGCCAAGCCGCAAGGGGGCGCGCGCCTTGGGCGGCCCGATGCGTCCTTTGAGCCGGGCGGGCGGGATGTGCGCGGCCACCACGATTTTATCCACGAGGTCGCGCTGCATCTGGCCAATGTCCATCCCCGCCAGCGAGGAGGGTTTGGTGATGAAATCAATCGCCCCCTCGTCCAGCGCGGAGAGGGTGATTTCGGCCCCCTCGGTGGTGAGCGAACTCACCATCACGCACGGAATGGGACGGTGCCAGGCCATGACCGCTTTCAGCGCCTCCAACCCGCCCATCAGCGGCATTTCAACATCGAGCGTAATCACGTCCGGTTCCAGCGCCTTCGCCTTCTCCAGCGCCTCCACGCCGTTGCGCGCTTGGCCCACCACCTCGATGGCGGCCGACGGCTCCAGCGTCCGGCAGATGGCCATCCGCATGAACGGCGAGTCGTCCACCACCAGCACCCGTATCCGCGGCGTATCGCCCATGTCAGTCCTCCGCCGCCGGACGCTGGTATACCAGCACGTTGCCCATCGGCGCCATCTTGTAGAACGTGGTGACCTTGAAAAGCGATTCGCTTTGGCCGATCACCAGGCAGCCGAGGGGGCGGAGCGCCTCGTACAAGTGCTCGCTCACCCGTTTTTTTCCCTCGGCGTCAAAATAGATCATGACGTTGCGGCACAGTATTACGTCCATGTTGCGCATCAGCTTTATCTGCGCCGGATTGTACAGGTTCAACAGTGAAAAATGTACCATCCGGCGGATGCCGGGATCCAGTTCCCACACCCCCGGCTCCTTCAGGGAAAAATATTTTTCCCGGATTGCCTCGTCGATGCCGCGGAAGGCGTTTGCGTTATACAGCCCCAGGCGGGCGGCCTGGACAACCTCGGCGTTGATGTCGGTGCCGTACAGATCCACGCGCCAATCCCCGCCGTCGAACAGGCCGGATTCCTTGATGAGAATCGCGATGCTGTACGGCTCGGCCCCGTTGGAGCAGGCCGCGCTCCAGATGCGGAGCGTCTTCTCGCGCCGGTTTTTTTCCTTGAGCAGGGGGAGCAGCTCTTCCTTGAAAAGCGCCATCTGCGGAGTCTCGCGGAAAAAATAGGTTTCGTTGACCGTGATAAGGTTGATGAGTTCGCGCATCTCGTCGCCGCGCTTCGGGTCGAAGCGGATGAAATGGTAGTATTCGCGGGCGCTCTGCAGCATGTTGGCGTCGATCCGCTTTTTTACCCGCCTGTGGAACAGATGCTCCTGGGGGCCGCTGAATACAAGGCCGGTGTGATCCCTGATGTACCCCGTCAGGAGGGCTAATTCCTCTTCGGACATCTGGAATGCCAATGCCGCCGCCTCTCCCGTTTTTCCGTTATCGCCGTTAGAAGCTGTTAATCGCGTTTTCCACGCTGTCGTGGATTTCAAACTGCGGCATCAACCCGGTGACCTCAAACGGCACCTTCACTTCGGGACGCAGGGCCGCCAGTTTCAGGTGTCCTCCCCGCTCGCGGATGTTCTTGAGGATGGTGACCATCGCCCCGACGCCGTAACTGGAGATGAGCTTTACCTGCCGCATATCAATCACCACGTTGACCTGATTGCCGTCGATCAGGTTATTCACCAATTCCAGCACGGCGGGGGTTGAGTGTACGTCCAGCTTCCCGTCCAGCCGCAAAAGCCGTACGTTCCCAAAATTTTCCTGAATGATCTTCACGTGCATCCCTCCGAATCAATGAATGGTTTTCGCGGTTTCCCGCATCCAGAAATCGCCGTCATTTGCGCACCGTTGCCGCGCCCGCGCCGCCGCGCCGATGTCATTCCGCACCTGCAACGCCAGGGATGCCGCGCGCCGCACCGACGGGTACGGATCCTCCAGCATCAGGGCCAGTTCCGCCGCGGTCTCCGCCGCGGGGGAAACGGCGGCGGCGGTGCAGGCCAGCCGCCGCGCCGCAGGGGACGCCAGATCGCGGGGCCGAATGCCAAAGCCGGTTCGTTGCACAATGCGCCACACCGCGCCAAACGCTTCGTACTGGCACGTTTCGTCGCCCAGGAATCCGAGAACGGTTTCAATTTCCGCGGCGCCCCCGATGCGTCCCAGTGTCCGGATGGCGGCGCGCAACAAAAGGCCGCGGTTCGCGTCATTTTTCAGCCGTTCCATAAAGCGGATGACCGCCACCGCGCAGCGGGGCACCGGGATGCCGGCCAGCGCGCAAATCACCGCGTCTTGCACGATCCAGCTTGGGTCGTCAAGATACGGCAGCAGGCGATCCACCGCCGCTTCGCCGCCAACCGCGGCGATGGCCAGCACCGCCTCCGCCGCCACCTCGGCGGCGGGATCGTCCAACTGTTCTTCAAGCAGCGGCAGCGCTTCCCCGCCGCCGCAAGCGCCCAGCGCGATGCAAAGGAATATCTTTTGCTCCGGGTTCTTCTCGGCGGACAGCAGCGCCAGCAACCGCGGCCCGGCCTGTTTCAACCGGCAGCGCCCCACGGCGCGGATCACATGGTCGCGCACCGCGGGATTGGTTTCCTCCAGCATATCCAGCAACAGGGTATGCACGCCGGGCTGGTTGATGCGCGCGAACGCCAACGCCCCTTCGATGCGCACCGCCGGATCCTCGTCCAGGGTAAGGCGTTCCAGCGCCTCCAGGCATTCGCGCCGCTCCAGCATCGCGCGGTGGGCGACGCCCACATACCCCAGCGATTGCGCGGCCGCGGCGCGCACCGTGGCCGCGCGATCCGCGAGACCATCCATCAGGTGGTTCACGGTTTGCAACGAGGAAAGAAAACCGAGTATCCGGTAGCCGCCGCGGCGGACCAGGCCATCCTCCGATTTCAACAGATCAAACACCCGCCGGGTTACCGCGGGCGTTTTCTCCAGCAGTGATATCCCCCCCACCGCGGCGTTGCGCACGCTTTCAGCGGGGGCGGCGAGAAACCGCGTCATCAGGTCGAAATGCGCGTCGTCTTCCAGCATGCCGAGGCATTTGAGGGCGTCGCAGACCACCTCGGTCTCCGGCGATTCCAGAAACGGCAGGACGGCCGTGGCGTCCCATGCATCTCCCAAAACTCCCAGGAGGCGCAGCAGCTGGTTCACGTTCAGCGTGCCGGGCCGCGCCAAAGCGCCGCGGACGGCTGGCAATGCGGCCGCCCCCTGCCGCGCTATGATGTCGCGCACTTCCTCTTCCAGCGTTTCGTCTTCCAGCAAATCGAACAGCCGTTCCACCGGCATATTTCCTTTGGTCCGGCGCAACATCAGCAGGGCGGCGGAGATTTCCTGCCCATTTCCCCCGTGCAGCATCTCGATGAGCGTTTCCATGATGTGGCTGGCGTCGATGTTTTTTACCGCCTCGGCGGCGCGGTCATGGAAGAAAGCCTGCCGTTCGACCTTGGAGAAATATTCGGTTTTCTTTTTGATGCAGGCGATTGCCGCAATGCAGGCGCGAAGCGCCGCGGGATCCCGCGTTTTTTTCAGCAACGCCACCAGCGGCAGCAGTCCCGCGATATCGCCGATCTGCCCCAGCGCAACCACCGCCGGGAATGAAAGCACCTCGTCTTCGAGCATGCCGATGAGCGCCGGACAGGCCCGCTCGTCGCCAATGAGGCCGAGCGCCGTAATATAAGGAAACCTGGCCCAAACATCCTCCCGCTCCATCGCCGCCAACAGCGGCATGGCGGCATCGTGATATCCCAGGCGTCCCAGCCCTTCGGCGCAGGCATAGCGGACGTTTTCATCGGCATCCTTGAGCCCTTCAATGAGGCCCGGCACGGCTTCGCGCGTTTTGAGCCGCCCCAGCGTATTGGCGCTGAAAATGCGCACGTCCTCCGCCGGATCATCGGCCAGCAGGCGGGCGAGCGGCGCGGCGACGTCCTCCCGCATTTCGTTTAACACCGACATGGCGGTATTACGCACGCCGGGGTCTTCGTCCCGCAGGCATTCCAGCAGGGCGCCGATGGTGGAGCGGTCGCGGATTTTGAGGAGCGCGTCCACCACGGTATTGCGCACCTGCCAGTAATCGTCCCCCAGCATCCGCAGCAATGGTTTCACGGCGCGCGGATCGCCGAACTCGCCCAGCAGTTCGGCGCTCTGGCGGCGGGTGGGGAAATCCGGGGCCCGCAAGCGCCCTATGTGGAATTCAATTTCGTCCACTCCTCCGCGGCCCCCCTGCTACATCCGTTGAAAAAACGCATCGTTTACCGACAAGGCATTATACCCAAAAGCACGCCATGCGAGGGGACTGTTGCGAGCAAATAGAAATGTCCGGTTTTGGAGCACATTACTTGTCCGGTTTTCCAAAATTACCTTAGCCGTGATTCTTTTTCAAGCGGCCTTCTTTTTTGTCTGTTTTACCTCCTTTCCCGTTACGTCGTAAAGCGCC
>JACRGQ010000049.1 GCA_016217735.1 Nitrospinota bacterium | reverse complement strand
GCATGAACAGCGGTTACCGCGGCCGCAGCGGCATCTACGAATACCTCCGCATCACCGACGGCATCCGCAGCCGTATCGTGAAAGGGGCCGACTCGAAGGAAATACGCCAGGCCGCCATCCTCGAAGGGATGCACACCCTGCGGCGCGACGGCATCCGCCGCATCATCGCCGGCGAAACCACGCTGGACGAAGTGCTGCGCGTCACCGAAGAAACGGATGGAATATAAATGTTGTTCGCATTTCAGGGGATCGGGCGGGACGGCAAGGGGATAAGCGGCTCCATCGACGCCGCCGGGCAAAAAGAGGCCCGCGCCAAGCTGCGCGCCGAAGGCGTCTTCGTCACAGCCATCGCGGAAGAAATCGCCGCACACAAGAAAAAATACGCCATTCCGTTCCTGGCGGCCCGCGTCACCGGCAAACAGATGACCTCGTTCATGTGGCAGGTTTCCTCGCTGCTCACGGCGGGCATCCCGCTGATGGAAACGCTGGAGGCCGCGATGAAGCAGTGCGAATCGCCCCACTTCGCCAAAATCATCCACGAGCTGAAAGACCGCGTGCGGCAGGGGGAACCGCTGGCCGACGCGATGGCGAAAACCTCCGCGGATTTCGATCCGCTCATCGTGGCGCTGGTGCGGGCGGGGGAATCGGGCGGCAATCTCGCCGAGGTGCTGACGCAGGTGGCCGATCTCAAGGAGGCGGCGCTCCGCCGCGAGGGAACCATCAAAAGCGCGATGGTCTATCCGGTCATCCTCGGCTTCATCGGCATGGGGGTGGTGATGTTCCTGCTTGGGTACGTGGTGCCGAGGATCACCGTGATATTCGAGGACATGGGGCAATCGCTGCCGCTGCCGACCAAGGCGCTGCTTTTCATCACCCACATGGTCACCGGCTACGGCTTCATCATCGCGGCGCTGCTCATCGCCGGATTTATCTGGCTGGGCCGCCGCCTCAAAACGGAACAGGGGCGCGATCAGCGCGACCGCCTGTTGCTCTGGCTGCCGGTCTTCGGGGAGGTGACGCGAGCGGCGGTGCTGGCGCGATGGAGCCATACCACCTCGGTGCTGCTGAGCGCGGGGGTGCCGATGCTCAAAACGCTGAAACTGTCGGCGGACGTTTCGCAAAATACCGTCTACGCCCGCGCCATCGAAAAGGCATCGGACAAAATACGCGAGGGGGCCGGCATCGCCGCCTCGCTGGACGACAGCGGGCTTTTTCCCCCGGTGGCGATACAGATGATCGCCGCGGGGGAAAAAAGCGGTCAGGCCGCCAAGTTGCTGATGCAGGTGGCGCGCGATCAGGGGGCGGAACTGGAGAACCGGATTTCCGTTCTTATGTCGCTGGTGCAGCCAGCGCTTATAATCTTCCTGGGCGGCATCGTCGGTTTCATCGTGATATCGATCCTGCTGCCAATTTTCGACATCAGCCAGAAACTTGGATAACAAGGGTATAGGAGACGGGGAATGAAAAGAAAAAGAATGGGTGAAGCGGGCTTTACGCTGGTGGAAATAATGGTGGTGGTGGTGATACTGGCCCTGCTGGCCGGCATCATCCTGCCCAAGATCATGGGACGGCCCGAGGAGGCGCGGCGCACCGCGGCCAACGTGCAGATGAAAGAGATGGAGGCGGCGCTCAACCTCTTCAAGATCGACAACGGCTTTTACCCCTCCACCGAGCAGGGCTTGCAGGCGCTGGTGACGAAGCCGGCCACCGGCGAGCAGCCGAAACACTATAAAGACGGCGGCTACTTGCACAAGGTGCCAAAAGACCCGTGGGGAAATGAATTCATCTACCTAAGCCCCGGCCAGCACGGCGAATTCGATCTGGTCTCGTACGGGGCGGACGGCGTGGAAAGCGGCGAAGGGAAAAATGCCGACGTTGAAAGCTGGAATGCCCAATAACCGCCATCCGGAACGGGGCGGCGGCTTCACCCTGGTGGAACTGCTGGTGGTGATGTTCATCATCAGCCTTTTCACGGCGTTCACCCTCCCCCGGCTGGCCGATATCGGCGAGTTGCGGCTCAATGGCGCCGCGCGGCATCTGGGGCGCACCATCACCTACCTCTATGCCGAAGCCGTTTCCAGCCGCAAAGTCGTGCGGCTGTACGTTGATATGGACAAGGGGAAGTACTATCCCGCAACGATGAACAGCAAGGGAGAGTTTGAAAAAACGTCGTTCCCCCTCTTCACTTCCGGATCGCTGGGCGCGGGGCTGGAGGTGAAGAGCTTCGTCACCGTTTTCAGCGGCGCGTTCGGCGGCAACATGGCCTACCTCCACCTGATGCCGGAAGGCTTCGCCGAAAAAACGGTGATCGTCCTAGGCGATGAAAGCGGACGGCTGGTATCCCTCATCGTCGACCCGCTGACCGGTGGCGTGCGGGTGGAGCCGGGCAAAGTGGGCATCGATTACGAGGCCGGCGCGGCATGAAGGACGGAGGATTTACCCTGGTGGAAATCGTCGTGAGCCTGGCGATCATCGGCATCACGCTAGTGCTGCTGCTCTCGGTCTTCAACAAGACCATCGTCACGGCGGCGGAAAATGGCGGGATCACGGACGCGGTCATGCTGGGGAGCGAGAAGATGGCCTCCATTGATTTCGGCGGATTCCCCGAGAAAGGGGATGACGGAACGTGGCGGACCGACCAGCGCTATCCCCGCTTCGATTACAGGTCGACAATAACCCAAACGCCGTTCCCGGACGTGCGCGCCATCCGCATCCGTGTGCGGCACGACGGCAAAGAGGCGTTTTCAATCGACCGGTACGTGGTGAAGCGATGAAGCGCGTGAAGAACGGCGGCTTTACGCTGGTGGAAATGCTGGTGGCGGTGCTTATCTTCGGCATCATCTTTTCATTCATTTTCGGCGTGCTCGCCTCCACGCTGTCGGCAAGCAAGGATGCGCAAAAAAAGATGGGGATAGACCATACGGGACGCTTCTTCATCCAAAAAATCACCGCTGAACTCGCCTGCGCCACCTTGCTGCCCATCAGCGGCCGCGGCGCGCTGGTGGGGCGCCATTTCACGGTGAACGGCAAATCGCGCGACGAGATACACTTCACCGCATTCAGCCAGACCTATATCACCCCCCGCCCCCGCGCCGGCGTAACCGAGATCAGCTATTACTTCCGCGCCGGCAAGTCCGGCGTGGAAGCGCTCATGCGCCGCGAATCGGACGTCATTGAAACGCCGGTGGATCAGGGAGGCGAATCGCTGGAACTGACCGCGCGGGCGGAAGAGCTTTCCATCAAATACAAAAACGGCGACAAGTGGGAAGAAGCGTGGGACACGGCGCAAAGCCATGCGCTGCCCGAGGCGGTATCCATCGAGCTGCGCCTCGCCGCCGATGGCAAAAGCTACTTCTACTCCGCCATCGTGAGGCCGCAGGCATGATCGCGAACAATCAGCGGGGAACCGCCCTCATCGTCACGCTCCTCGTGGTGGTGATACTCACCATAACCGTGACGGAGTTCCTGTACGAGACGTGGGTGGATCGAAGCCTCACCGCCAATTTCCGCGATGGCGCCAAAGGACTCTACGCCCTCGCCAGCGCCAAGGAAGCGGCCCGCGCCCTGATTACCGAAGACTTCCGGCGGGATCAAAAAAACGGCCTCCTTATCGATACCCTCAAGGAATACTGGGCGCAACCGGCCATCGCCATCCCGCTGGAAGACACCTTCATGTTCGCCACCATCGTCGACGAATCGTCCAAGATCAACCTCAACAGCCTCATCACGCCGGGGGGATACCCGGACGACAAGTACATCGCCTTCTTCCGCCGCCTGCTGCGCAAACTGGAGATGGATGAAGACATCGCCGACTACGCGCGCGACTGGATAGACGCCAACGAGGAAGGCCCCGCCGAAAATCCGTATTACCAGTCGCTGCCGCACCCCTACCGCTGCAAAAACGCGCGCTTCGATACGGTGGAGGAGCTCCAGATGGTGCGCGGCGTCACCCCCGATGTCTTTGCGCGGTTGCGCAAATTCGTCACCATCGCCGGCGGCGTGGTGAACATCAACACCGCGCCGCGGGAAGTTTTAATGGCGCTTCACGATGACGTCACCGGCTCGATGGCCGATGACGTGTTGAAAGCGCGCGAGGACCTGCCGTTTAAAAACAAAGTGGAGATAAAAAACCTCGCGGGTTTCGACGCGCTGTACCCGGAGATATCCAACCTCATCGATGTGCGCGCCGCCGCCTTCTCGCTTGAGGCGAGCATCACCTTTAACAACACGCGGCGGATGGCGCACGCGATTTTTAACAACCGCACCGCCGAAAATGCGGAACTGCTCTATTTTAAGGTGGACTGATGGCCGGATATATCGGGTTGTGGATTTCAGCCGGGCGGGTGAATGCCGTTCACCTGCAAACCGGCGGCAAAAAAATGGCCGTCGCCGGCGCATTTGCCGCCGATTACGCCGGCAACGAAGCGCTGGCCGCCGCGCTCAAGGAGTGCGCCATCCGCTTCGCCGATACCGCCGCCGAGTGGACCGTCGGGCTGCCGATGGCGGAGTTTTCATTCCGCCAGATCACCTTCCCTTTTAAGGGGCGGGGCCAGATCGCGGCGGCGCTCGGCTTCGAGCTGGAAGCGGCGCTCCCGTTCGCGGCGGAAGAATTGGCGACATCCTTCGTCATCATGAAAACGGAGGGACAGCAATCATCCGTGCTTGCCTGCGCCATCCGCAAAGAGCGGCTGGCGCACTACCGCGCATTGCTGCAAAAGGCCGGCATCGATGCGCGGGCCATCGCCCCCGATACCACCGCCCTCCTCTACTTCTACCGCGGCGTCATCCTCCCGGCATTGCGCGCGGAACCGGCATCGGCGCTCATCGCCTCCGCCGATGAAGGGATGCTGCACCTCTGCGCCGCCGCCACGAACGGCCATATCGACTTCCACGCCGCCGAACCGGACGAAAAAGAGATACACCGCTTCGCCGCCGCGCTTCCCGCCGAGCCGGAAAAACGCTTCATCGGCGGCACACGGCCTGGGCTGCCGGGATACGCGCCGGAACAGGATTTCTGGAAGCGGCAGATCGGATCGGTGATCGACGGCGACGCGCCGGAACGCCTTATGATCCCCATTGGCCTGGCGGCGCTGGGAACCGCCGGCGGCGATGAACTCACCTTCGCGGGGGACACGCGGCGCACAATGAAATTTGCGCACGACTGGCGCATCGCCGCCGCCACCGGCGCCGCCGCGGCGGTTCTGCTGCTCGGCTTCCTCGTCTTCCGCAACTACATGAAGGAGCGGACGCTGGCGATGATCAATAATCAGGCCAAAACGGTCTTCGCCGCCGCCCTCCCCGGCACGAAGGCGGTGAAACCTGTCTTCCAGCTTGAACAGCGGCTGGCGAAGCTGGAAGGCAAAATGAGACGCGCCGGACTGGACGGCGGCGGCCGAAACGACCTCATCTGGACGCTGAAACGGATGAGCGAAGCGCTCCCTGAGGGGCTTGTGCTTGAAATGGACGATATCCTTTACGAAGAGGAGAGCGTCACGGTGACGGGCCGCACCGACCGCCTTGAATCGGTCACGCGCGCCAAAGAGCTCTTCTCCATCACCACGCCGTTCAAGGGGGCGGAGTTGGTGGAAAGTAAAGTCGCCCCCGACGGGCGGAAGGTAACCTTCAAGCTGAGGATGCCGCTATGATCATTCCCGCGCGGACGAAACGGACCGCCGTATTGATCGGCATCGCCTCCCTTCTCGGCCTCTGGGTGCTCATCGGCGGCGTCATCATGCCGCTTCAGGAAACATCGGCGCTGCTCGACCGCAAAATCCGCGCGGCGCGGCAGGATTTGACCAAGACAAGCGAATTGGCGGACCGCTATATAGCGCTTTCCGCGCAAATTCCCCCGGCGCTGAAACAGGACGCCCCCGCCGGCGGCCCGGTGGCCGACGATATCCAAAATATCGCCGCGCGCCTCGGCGCAAACAAATTCATAACAAAACTAACCCCGTCCGTAAACCCAAAAACCGGCCGACAGGACGAAGTAACCGCCACCATCGAAAAAATACCCTACCCGCGGCTGACCGATTTCCTGCAAGGGGTTTTTGACAGCAGCGCGGGAATCGGCGTGCATCGGGGACGCATCACGGTCAATTACGAAAACCGGAGCAACGTCAACGCCGAAATCACCTTCGCCAAAGAGTTGTGATGGCCGCCGATACCGCCGCCCGCCGCGCCGCAAGGGGCGCGTGGCGCTTTGTGGCGGCACGCCCCCGGATGAAAAAAACGCTTATCGCCATCGCCGGATCGGTCATCGGACTCTACCTGATCGCCGCGATGGTCGTGCTGAACCTCGACGCCGAAACGGTGCGCGACAAATTGACGCAGGCCGCGCGCCGGCAAGGGATGGAGTTGACCATCGGCCAGATGGAGCTTTCCTTCCCGTTCGCGGTGACAATGGCGAATGTGCGGCTGATGCACTGGGGCAGCGCATCCACCATCGAAGTGGACGAACTGCGCGCCAGCGCCGCCGTTTGGAAATTCCTGTTTCTCCACCCATCATTCCATCTCAAGGCTTCCTCCGGCGAGGGACGGCTCCACCTCGACATCGCCCCCTCCCTCTTCTCCGCCGATGTCAAACTGCATGCCGTGGCCGACAACTTTCCCATAGACCGCGCGGCGCTGAAAGTTGCCGGCAATCCGATGCCCATAGCCGCCACGCTGGACGGCGGCGCGGCCTTCACCTTCCACCCGATGACGCCGTCGGCGCTGGAGGGAAAGGCCGATTTCCGGTTAAACGGCCTTTCGGTGAAACGCGGCGGACAGTGGGCGGCCTTTCTCGCCGGCTTCACGCCGAAGGAGGCCCGCTGCGTGATAACGGCCGGCGGCAAACGGCTGGTCACTAAAGAGTGCGGCATCGCCACCAACATGGGGAACATGGAACTGCGCGCGAACGCGGCCCTGAAAGACGATATCGGCAACTCCCCGCTGGAAGGCGCGGTGGTCTTCGCGCCGCGGGGTTCGCTTTCCGGGGCGCTGGAAGCGCTGTACGGCAAGCACCGCAAGCCGGACGGCAAATACTATTTCCCGGTGCGGGGAACGCTCGCCGACGCCACGCTCAACCTCTGATTACCGTATAATCATGGCAGGATGGACTGCCACAAGCTGCTGAAGGTGCGTCGCGGCGCGACCAAGGAAGAGATCAAAAAAGCGTACAAAAAGCTCGCCTTCCACTTCCACCCCGACCGGGGAAAATTTGATGTCGATTATTTCATGATGATACACGAGGCCTACGAAACGCTGATGAAAGAGGCGGAAACAATAAAGCCGGACCGGGATGCGGCCGCTCCCGCCCCCAAACGCCCCGCGAAACACGATATGTCGTTCGTGAAAGGCCGCATTAAAAAAGAGCAGGTCTGGGCGCCGGACTTCAAGCACCTCCGCGTCCCGAAGATCACGGTGGAAAGCAACCAATGCCCGATGTGCGACGGCTACGGCGTGATACGGAACAAATTCAAAGTGACGATGACCTGCCCGCGCTGCCGCGGCACCGGCCACAAAACCCGCATCGTCTATTAAGGCGGCGTGATCAGGCGTATTTTTTCAGGTAGGCGAGATTTTCCACGGTGAGCGGAATTGGGGCAATGCCAAAAACCTTTTTGAATTCGTTTTCGGGAATGGTGTTCCCCTCCAGCAGCATGTCGATCTGTTCCGCGGTTGCGGGAAACGCCGGGAAGCGGCCGAGCAGCGCCACAAACGGCCGCGCCAGAAACCACGGCACCGGCAATTTGGGACGCGGCGGTTTCCCCGCGCCGAGAAATATCATGTTCAATATCTCGCGGTACGAATACGTCACATCGCCGCCGATATGGAAGATGCGCCCCGCCGTCTCCGGCTTTTCCAGCGCGCCGCCGAACGCGCGGGCCACGTCGTCCACATGCACCGGCTGCAGCCGGTAATTTCCGTCGCCGAACATCGGAATAACCGGCGCGGGGCGGAAGTTTAAAAAAAGCTGCTTGCAAAACTCGTTCTTCCCCCCCGGATCGCCGAATATGAGCGACGGACGGAAGATGGTCCAATCGAGGCCGCTGGCTTTCACATACGCCTCGGCGCGCGACTTCGTCCGTTGGTATTCGCTGATACCGTCCGGCCGCACGCTGTTGGCGCTCATCTGGAGGTAGCGGCGCACCCCCGCTTTTTTCGCGGCGTCCACCATCGCGCGGGTGGCATCCACATGCAGCTTTTCAAACGTGATGCCGCGCGCCGGAAAAGCGCGGATGATGCCGATCAGGTTGATAGCGGCATCGCAGCCGCTCATGAACCCGGCCAAGTTGGGATTGAATACATCCCCCGGCACAACCCGTACCCCGCGCGGCGCGTCAACGGCGGCTGGCGTGCGGGCCAACAGCACAAGCTCATGCCCCCGCGCCGCAAGGTGATTGACCATCGCCGCGCCGACGAATCCGGTTCCTCCGGCAATGAATATCTTCATGTGCTTATTATACGGTTTTCCGCAAAAAACAAACTGACCGCTTGCCCAATAATCGGCGGCAATGAACCGGGCGCGGAACAAAATACGGAAGCACTTTATTCGGGAAATGTGGTAATTTGTCTGCCTGTGTTCAAGGTGGAAATGGATACGTCAAAATCAAAATCTGAAATATATGGGGGAAAACATGGCAACGAAAAAACCGCAGATTGTTTACACCGGTGTTGATGAAGCGCCCGCGCTGGCAACCTACTCATTGCTTCCTATCATACAGGCATTCGTGGGAACTTCCGGCATCTCCGTTGGAACGGGGGATATTTCCCTTGCAGGCAGAATCATCGCCAACTTCCCGGAAAATCTCACCGAGAGCCAAAGACAGCCCGATACCCTGACCGAACTGGGCGAATTGGCAAAGACGCCTGAGGCCAACATCATCAAGCTGCCCAATGTCAGCGCTTCGCTTCCGCAGCTTACGGCGGCCATCAAGGAATTGCAGGCAAAAGGCTACAAGGTTCCGGACTATCCGGAAAACCCCGCCAATGACGCCGAAAAAGAGATCAAGGCCCGCTATGCCAAGGTGTTGGGCAGCGCCGTCAACCCGGTGTTGCGCGAAGGAAACTCCGACCGCCGGGCCGCCGTTGCGGTGAAGGAATTCGCGAAAAAAAATCCGCACAAAATGGGCAAATGGAGCAGCGACTCTAAAACCCATGTCTCCACCATGTCCAGCGGCGATTTCGCCTCCAACGAGAAATCCGTCACCGTGCCGGCCGCGACGACCGTCAAAATCGAGTTTGTCGACCAATCCGGAAAGGCCACCGTCCTGAAGGATAAAACCCCGCTCAAGGCCGGCGAAGTCATCGACGGAACCTTCATGAGCAAGAGCGCCCTCACGAAGTTCCTCGCGGAACAGGTGGAAGACGCCAAAAACAAAGGCGTTCTCTTCTCGCTCCACCTGAAAGGCACCATGATGAAGGTCTCCGACCCGATCATGTTCGGCCACGCCGTCAAAGTATTTTATAAAGATGTTTTTGACAAACACGCCGCGGTCATCAAAGAAATCGGAGTTAACGTCAACAATGGCTTGGGCGATCTTTACGCGAAAATGCAGAAGCTGCCGGAAGCCAAGCGCGCCGAGATCGAGGCCGACATTAAGGCCTGCTACAAGAACCGCCCGGCGATAGCGATGGTGAACTCGGACAAGGGGATCACCAACCTGCATGTGCCGAGCGACATAATCATCGACGCCTCCATGCCGGCCATGATTCGCGAATCGGGCAAGATGTGGGGCCCCGATGGCCAACTGCACGACACCAAGGCGGTCATCCCCGACCACAGCTACGCCCCCCTGTATCAGGAAACCATTGAGCACTGCAAAAAGCACGGCGCATTCGATCCGCGGACAATGGGAACCGTTCCCAACGTCGGCCTCATGGCCCAAGCGGCGGAAGAGTACGGTTCGCACAACAAGACTTTCACCGCCCCCGGCAATGGCACGATCCGCGTGGTTGACGATTCGGGTAAAACGCTTATCGAACACAACGTTGAAGAAGGCGACATCTGGCGCGCATGCCAAACGAAAGACGCCGTTATCCAGGACTGGGTCAAGCTCGCCGTCAAGCGGGCGCGCCTCACCAACACTCCGGCTATTTTCTGGCTGGACAAAAACCGGGCGCACGACGCGCAGCTCATCGAAAAAGTGACCCGCTACCTGAAGGATCACGATACGAAGGGTCTCGACATCCGCATCATGAACGTGGCGGACGGCGCGCGCCTCTCGCTGGAACGGATGCGGGAAGGCAAAGACACCATCACCGTCACCGGCAACGTGCTGCGCGATTACAACACCGACCTCTATCCAATCCTTGAACTGGGCACCAGCGCAAAGATGCTCTCCATCGTCCCCCTTATGGACGGCGGCGGCCTTTTCGAAACGGGCGCGGGCGGTTCGGCCCCCAAGCACGTTCAGCAGTTTGTCCAGGAAGGACACCTGCGATGGGATTCCCTCGGCGAGTTCCTCGCCCTCGGCGAATCGCTGGATCATCTTGCCATTACCACCAACAACGCGAAGGCGCGGGTACTGGCCAAAACCTTGAGCGATGCAAACGCGAAGTTCCTCGATAACAACAAATCGCCGTCACCCAAGGTTCACGAGATCGATAACCGGGGAAGCCATTTCTACCTTGCGATGTACTGGGCGGAAGCCTTGGCCAAGCAGACCGAGGACAAAGAGCTTCAGAACCGTTTTTCCAAAGCGGCCAAACAGCTTGCGGACAATGAGAAAAAGATCATGGCCGAGATAGATGCAACGCAGGGCAAACCGGCCGATATCGGCGGCTACTACTTCCCTGATCCGGTCAAGACCTCAAAGGCGATGCGCCCCAGCGCAACCCTGAACGCGATAATCGACGCCATTTCCTAAAGACTGTATTTTTCTGGCATCAGAAGGGCGGTGATAACTCACCGCCTTTTTTTTTCGCCTATGCCATCACGAGGCTAGGAGGGCGGCGCGTATTTTATCCGGCAGGCGAATCGGCCTCATCTCGCCGTTCACGCAGGCCATGCGTGTGCCGCCGGTGACCAGCACCGCGCCGTCCTTCTTGCGCCGGATGATGTATTGCACCGTGAAGCTGCTCCCCTTCACCCCTTCGATGGTGGTTTCGACTTCCAGAACATCCCCGTAGCGGGCGGGCGATTTATAGTCGATATCGGCGTGGACGACGGCGAAGACGACGCCCTTATCCTGATACGCGGCGAGGTCTATACCCCGGCGTTCAAAGCGCTCGGTGCGGGCGCGCTCGAAATAGCGCAGGTAGTTGGCGTAGTAGACCACGCCGCCGCAGTCGGTATCCTCATAGTAGACTTTTATTTCCATCTTTTTCCTTCTGCTTGGCCTGGTTCCAGATGGCGTCCATTTCTTCCAGCGTCGCGGTGGTGATATCCTTCCCCGTCCGCGCGAACTCTTTTTCGATCTCGCCAAAGCGGTAGATGAACTTGTTGATGGACTTGGTAATGGCGGTGTCGGCGTCCACATCGAGGAACCGCCCCAGGTTCACCAGCGCGATGAAGACGTCCCCCATCTCCTCCTCCACCCCTTCGCGCCCGCGGGTGCGGCGGGCGTCCTGTAACTCATCCCACTCCTCTTCCACTTTTTTCCAGACGTCCTCGCTGTGCGGCCAGTCGAACCCCACCCGCGCGGCCCGCTCCTGCAACCGCTTGGCGCGGATGAGGCTCGGCAGTTGGCGCGGGATGCCTTCGAGGATGGAATCGCGCTTCTTCTCCTTCGCCTTGATCTGCTCCCATTTACCCAAAACCTCGGCGGCGGTCTTGGCGTCGTCGCTGGCGAATACATGCGGGTGGCGGCGGATCATTTTCTCACTAATGAATTCGATCACGTCTTCGAGGGTAAACTCGCCCCGCTCCTTGGCGAGACGGCAATGGAAGACTATCTGGAACAGCAGATCGCCCAGTTCCTCTTTCAAAAGCTGCGGCTTGCCCGATTCGATGGCCTCCACCACTTCATAGGTTTCTTCGATGAGGTAAGGCTTCAGGGACTCGTGGCTCTGTTCACGGTCCCAAGGACAGCCGTTTTCGTCCCGCAGTTGATCCATGATGGCGGCGAGGTCGCTCAGTTTTTTATTCATTTCCGCCATTCTATACGCATTTGAAGTTTTGGGGGAAATGCAATTAAATGATAATATAAGACGTTCGACGAAAAGAGTTTCCAGCGGCTATTTATAGGGGTTTCACAATTGCATATGAACAATCTTCTGCTTGAAGTATTGACCGAGGAACTGCCCGCGGGGTACATCCCCGTGGCGGCCCGCGCGCTGGGGGAAATCACCGCGAAAAAGCTGGCCGAAGCCGGCATCGGCCACGGCGCCATCCGCGCCTATGGCACCCCCCGCCGCCTCGTTATGGTGGTGGAGGGTTTGCCCGAAAAACAGGAGATCCGCACCCGCAAGGTAACCGGACCGCCCAAAAAGGCGGCGGTGGCGGCGGACGGCAGCTTTACCAACGTGGCGCTCGGCTTCGCGAAGAAGCACGGTCTCGGCCCCGAAGCGCTGAAAACCGAATCCACCCCCAAAGGGGAATACCTCTGCGTGGAAGTGCAAGAGGGGGGCCAGAACACCGCCGCCCTCTTCACCACCCTGTTGCCACAGGCGATCACATCGCTCCCCTTCCCCAAAACGATGCGCTGGGGTGACGGCGAGACCCGCTTCGCCCGTCCGCTGCGCGGCATCGTGGCGCTGCTGGGTGAACAACGGCTTTCGTTCAGCATGGAAGACCTGCACGCGGGGAATACAACCTTGGGCCACCGCTTCACCTCCGGCGGCCCGGTGACGATCACCTCCCCCGCCGCCTATGAACAGATTTTGGAAAAAGCCGGCGTCATCGCCGATCCGGAAAAACGCCTCGCCTCGATTGAAAAACAGTTCGACGAACTCGCCGCGCGGGGGCTGAACCCCATCCGCCACGCCGAGCTGATGGAAGAGGTCTGCTACCTCACCGAAAACCCGGTGGCGGTTGTCGGCTCCTTCAAGGAAAAATACCTCGAACTCCCGCGCGAACTGCTCATCACCGTGATGATGCACCACCAGCGCTACTTCCCGGTGGAAGGCAAAGACGGGACGTTGACCGATAAATTCGCGGCCTTCAGCAACATCCGCTGCGCCGACATGGCCCCCGTCCGCGCCGGATACGAGCGGGTGCTGGAAGCGCGCCTCTCGGATGCCCGCTTCTTCTTCGATGAAGACCGCAAGCATCCGCTCACGCACTTCAAGAAAAAACTCTCCGGCATCAACTACATGAAAGGTCTCGGCACCGTCGCCGACAGGGTCGACCGTATCGCCGTCATTGCCGCCGAAATCGCCAAAACCGTCTGCCCATCCGAGGTGACGCAGGTAATCACTGCCGCCGAGCTGTGCAAGGCCGATCTCGCCACGCAGGCGGTCTTTGAATTCCCCGAACTGCAAGGGATCATGGGGCGCGAATACGCGAAAGCGGAAGGAATCTCCGGCGCGGTGGCGCAAGCGATTGACGAACACTACCGCCCCCGCTTTTCAGGCGATGGACTTCCTTCAACTCCCCTTGCCGCCTGCGTGGCGCTGGCCGATAAGATCGAGGCGCTGACCGGCTGCTTCGCGCTTGGCATGGTTCCTTCCGGCAGCGAGGATCCGTTCTCACTTCGCCGCCACGCGCTGGGAATCATCCGCATCCTCCTTGCAGGCGCGAATGTAGGGCTAAAACAGATCGTCACCGCGGGTATTGGCGCATTGCCGAACGGCCTTAACGCCAATGCCGCGAAGGCCGAAACCGACCTGATGGAATTTTTCGCCGGCCGCATCAAGGGCGAATTCCAGCAGCGCGGCCTCACCTACGATGTAATTGACGCGGTGCTGGCCGCCGGATTCGATGCGTTGCCGGATGCGCTCAAGCGCTGCGAGGCGTTGCAGGCGATGAAATCCGAGCCGTACGCCGAGGCGCTTTCCACCACCTTCCGCCGCGCCGCCAATATCTCGAAAGACCACCACGATGCAACGGTGGACGAAGCGGCCCTGACCGAACCGGCTGAGAAGGCGTTGCTGGCCGCGCTGAAACAATGCGCGGCGAAGGCGCTCCCCCTGAAAGCGGCGAAAGATTACGCGGGCGTGTTGCGCGAGATCGCGGGCATACGCGGGGCGGTGGACGCCTTCTTCGACGGCGTGATGGTGAACGACAGTGATGAAGTAAAGCGGCGCAACAGGCTGGGGCTTTTGCGCCAAGCGGCAAATCTGTTCGGTGATGTCGCGGACTTTTCCAAACTCGTATTTAAAGAATAAGTAAAGGGAGGCTATCGTGGCTACGACAACAAAAAAATACGTTTACTTTTTTGGTCCCGGCAAAGCCGATGGAACCGCGAAGATGAAAAACCTTCTCGGCGGCAAGGGGGCGAACCTCGCCGAGATGTGCAACCTCGGCTGCCCCGTGCCGGCCGGTTTCACCATCACCACCGAGGCGTGCGTCTACTATTTCGAAAACGGCGAGAAATGGCCCAAAGGGCTGAAAGAGGAAGTGGCCAAGCAGATGGCCCGCCTGGAAAAAATGATGGGCCGCCAGTTCGGCAACCCCGCCAACCCGCTGCTTTGTTCCGTCCGCTCCGGCGCGCGCGCCTCGATGCCCGGCATGATGGACACCGTGCTCAACCTCGGCCTGAACGACCAGACGCTCCCGGCGCTCATCAAGCAGACGGGCAACGCCCGCTTCGCGTACGACAGCTACCGCCGTTTCATCGCCATGTTCGGCGACGTGGTGCTGGGCGTCAAGAAAAGCGTCTTTGAACATATCCTCGAACAGAAAAAGCACCATACCGGCGTGAAATTCGACGCCGACCTCACCGCCGAATCGCTGAAAGAGATCGTGGAAGCGTTCAAGGCCGCGGTGAAACAGAAAACCGGCAAGCCGTTCCCGCAGGACCCGCAGGTTCAGCTCACCATGGCCGTTAACGCCGTCTTCGGCAGTTGGAACAACCAGCGCGCCAAGGATTACCGCCAGCTTTATAACATCCCCGTCACCTGGGGCACCGCCGTTAACGTCCAGTCGATGGTTTTTGGCAACATGGGGAACGACAGCGGCACCGGCGTGGCCTTCACCCGCGACCCCAGCACCGGCGAACACCGCTTCTTCGGCGAATTTTTGGTGAACGCGCAGGGGGAAGACGTGGTGGCCGGCATCCGCACCCCGATACATGTGGACGGCATGGCAAAGGTTTTTCCGCAGGCGACCAAAGACCTGCTCACCATCGCGGCGAGACTGGAAAAACACTACCGCGACATGCTCGACCTCGAATTCACCGTGCAGAACAAAAAGCTCTACATGCTGCAGGCACGGGTCGGCAAGCGCACCGCCGCCTCCGCCATACGCATCGCGGTGGAGATGGTGAAGGAAAAGATGATCTCAAAGAAGGAGGCGGTGAAACGGATCGAGCCCTCGCAGATCGATCAATTGCTGCACCCGATGATAGACCCGAAGGTTAAGCTGGTGGTGCTGGCGCGGGGGCTTCCCGCCTCGCCCGGCGCGGCGGTGGGCGTTGTTGTGTCCGATTCCATCGAAGCCCGCAAACTCGCTGAAAAAGGGGGAGCCCCCATCCTGGTGCGTTTGGAAACGTCGCCGGAAGACTTGTCGGGCATGGCCGTATCCAAAGGCATACTCACCCTGCGCGGCGGCATGACGTCGCACGCGGCGGTGGTGGCGCGCGGCATGGGCAAGTGCTGCATCTCCGGCGCGGGCGACATCAAGATAGACGAAGTGCACCGCGTCTTCCACGTGGGCAAGACGGTGGTGGCCGCGGGCGACTGGATAACCCTCGACGGCAGCACCGGACAGGTGATACTGGGCAAAACCCCGCTGGTCTCCCCCACCCTCTCCGGCTATTTCGACACCCTGATGGAGTGGGCCGACGGCATGCGCGAACTGGGTGTGCGCGCCAACGCCGATACGCCGGACGACGCCGCGATCGCGCGCCGCTTCGGCGCGTCGGGGATCGGCCTCTGCCGCACCGAGCATATGTTCTTCGCCAAGGACCGCATCCTCGCCGTGCGCGAGATGATCATCGCCAACAGCAAAGAGGCCCGCATGAAAGCGCTGCGCAAGCTGCTGCCGATGCAGCGAAACGATTTCAAGGGCATCCTCAAGGCGATGGAAGGCTTTCCGGTCACCATCCGGCTGCTGGATCCGCCGTTGCACGAGTTCCTGCCCAAAACGCACGATCAGATCGACAAGGTGGCGCACGAAATGGGCATCCCCGCGCGCGACGTGGAAAGCCGCGCCGAACACCTGCACGAGGCCAACCCGATGCTGGGGCACCGCGGCTGCCGCCTCGGCATCACCTACATGGAAATTTACGAGATGCAGGCCCGCGCCATCTTCGAGGCGACCGCCGATCTGCTGAAGAAAAAAGTGAAAGCGATGCCCGAAGTGATGATTCCGCTCGTCGGCACCCTCAAAGAACTTGAGATATGCAAAGAGATGGTCGTCCGCGTGGGCAAAGAGGTGCAAAAGCAGAAAGGCGTCAAGCTGCCGATCATCGTCGGCACCATGATAGAGCTGCCCCGCGCCGCGCTCTGCGCCGACGGCATCGCCAAGGAAGCGGCCTTTTTCAGTTTCGGCACGAACGACCTCACCCAGACAACCCTCGGCCTCAGCCGCGACGACGCCGGCACCTTCCTCCCCTTGTATGTTGAAAAAGGGATTTTCGCGGACGATCCGTTCATCAGCATCGACGAGGAGGGGGTGGGCCAACTGATGCGCATCGGCGTGGAAAAGGGACGCTTGGTGAACCCGAAACTGAAAGTCGGTATCTGCGGCGAACATGGCGGCGATCCGAAATCGGTCGCGCTCTGCCACCGGCTGGGGCTGAATTACGTGAGCTGCTCGCCGTACCGCATCCCGATCGCCCGGCTTGCCGCGGCGCACGCCGCCATCGGCGAGGCCAGCAGCGGCACCGCCTGAGGTTTTTTTGATGAAATCGGAATTCATGCTCCGTGCGCTCGCGCTGGCCGAAAAGGCCCGCGGGCGCACCAGCCCCAACCCGCTCGTCGGCGCCGTCCTTATCAAGAACGGCAAGATCATAGCCGAAGGCTTCCACGAAAAAGCGGGGAAAGACCACGCCGAAATCGTGGCGCTGAAAAAAGCAAAGGGGAACACCAAGGGGGCAACGCTCTACGTCACGCTGGAGCCGTGCTCCCACCACGGCAAAACGCCCCCCTGCGCCGATGCCATTATTGCGGCTGGCGTCACGAAAGTGGTCATCGCCACGCAGGACGCCAACCCGCTGGTGGCCGGCAAGGGAATCGCCCGCCTTAAAAAAGCGGGGATCACCGTGATGGTCGGCCTGTTGCAAAAAGAGGCGCAGCAGCTCAACGAGGGATGGAACAAATTCATCACCCAAAACCTCCCCTTCGTCACCCTGAAAGCGGCGTGCAGCCTTGACGGCAAAATCGCCGCCGATGACGGCACCAGCAAATGGATCAGCAACGAGATGTCGCGCCAGAAGGTTCACGAGATGCGCGCCGCCAGCGATGCCGTGATGGTGGGGGTGAACACCGTGCTGAAAGACGACCCGCGCCTGAACGTCCGCCTGAAAAAAAAGGATGGCGTCAGGCAGCCGCTGCGCGTGATCGTGGATACGGACCTCGACACCCCGCCGGACGCCGCGGCGCTCCACTCCATCGGCGGGAAAGTGATCATCGCCACCGCCAGCGACAACAGCCGCCGCGCAAAAGCGCTGGAAGAGCAAGGAGCCGCCATCCTCCGCCTGCCCGAAAAAAACAAACGGGTGAATCTCAAGGAACTGATGGCGGAACTGGGCAAGCGCGGCGTGGTGAACCTCCTGATGGAAGGAGGCGCCGAACTATACACCGCCGCGCTGAACGAAGGGATCGTCGACAAACTCGCCCTCTTCTACGCCCCCATACTCCTCGGCGGCAGCGGCCGCTATTCAATCTTCGGCGGCGCGGGAGTAAAGGGCATCGCCGGGGCAATCAAAATCAGCAATACGGCCATCACCCCGATGGGCGGAGATCGGCTTTCCAAAACCAACACGAATTTCCTGATAGAGGGGTATATTAACCGCTGATGTTTACCGGCATTGTTCAGGCCACCGGCACGGTCGGCGCGCTCTCCCTCGCGGGGAAAGCCGCGCGCCTTGTCATAGACGCCCCCGGCTTCTGGACCGACACCGCCATCGGCGATTCCATCGCCATCGACGGCGTCTGCCTCACCGCCAAAGAGTTTTCCGGCAATAGCGCCGTATTCGACGTATCGAAGGAATCGCTCGACCGCACCATCATCGGCGGCTATAAACCTAAAACGCCGGTAAATCTGGAAAAAGCGCTCCGTCTTTCAGACCGCCTTGGCGGCCACATCATGCAGGGACATGTCGATGGGCTGGGAACCTATCTGGGAAAAAAGGTTATCGGCGACAACGTGGAGCTTAACTTCGAAATCCCTGAAGATATTGACAGGTATACCGTTGAAAAAGGCTCAATTGCCATAAGTGGAATATCGCTCACTGTGGCGCGCATTTCGGCCCGCCACATCACCATCGCGGTGATCCCGCACACCCTTGAAATCACCAACCTCCATGCCCTCACTCCCGGTTCGGCGGTGAACATGGAATGTGATATTATAGCTAAATACACGGAAAAACTGCTCTTATCGGGCCGGCCGCAAAGCCGGATCGACGAGAAGTTCTTAAAAGAAAAAGGGTTCATCTGAACCGCGGCACCTTGAGGTTGTAAATGGCTTTTTGCAATGTGGAAGAAGCTGCCAAAGAACTGGCGGCGGGACGGATGGTCATCCTGATGGATGACGAAGACCGCGAGAACGAGGGAGACCTCGTCTGCGCCGCCGAAAAAACCACGCCCGGGATCATCAACTTCATGGCGAAACATGGTCGCGGGCTGATCTGCCTCGCCATGACCCCCGAAAAAATCGACGCGCTGGGCCTTTCCCTTATGACCAAAAAGAACCGCGCCCGCTTTTCCACCGCCTTCACCGTCTCCATCGAGGCGCGCCACGGCGTTTCCACCGGCATCTCCGCCGCCGACCGCGCCACCACCATCCTGGCGGCCGCGAACCCGGACGCCAAACCGGAAGACCTGGTGCAGCCGGGACACGTCTTCCCCCTGCGCGCGCGCGAAGGGGGCGTGCTGGTGCGTGCCGGGCAGACCGAAGGATCGGTCGACCTCGCCCGCATCGCGGGACTCTCCCCCGCCGGCGTCATCTGCGAGATCATGAACGACGACGGCACCATGGCCCGCCTGCCGGACCTTGAGAAGTTCGCCGCCACGCACGGCATCAAGATGGTCACCGTGAAAGAGATCATCAACTACCGGCTGAAGGGCGAACTGCTGGTGAAACAGATTGCCGAGGCGAACCTGCCGACAGAATACGGCACCTTCCGCATCATCGGCTTCGAGAACGTCATTAACGGCGAAAACCATGTGGCGCTGGTGATGGGAGACATCTCCCGCGATACCAGCACGCTGGTGCGGATGCACAGCCAGTGCCTCACCGGCGACGTTTTCCACAGCCGCCGATGCGATTGCGGCGAGCAGCTCGACACCGCCCTGCGGATGATCGCCCAGGAAGGGAACGGCGTACTGGTATACCTTTTCCAGGAAGGGCGCGGCATCGGCCTGATGAGCAAGCTGATGGCCTACGCCCTGCAAGACAAGGGACACGACACCGTGGAGGCTAACGAAAAACTCGGCTTCCTGCCCGACCTGCGCGACTACGGCATCGGCGCGCAGATACTCAGAAGCCTGGGGCTGGGCCGCATCCGCCTGCTCACCAACAATCCGAAGAAGATTGTCGGCCTGGAAGGATACGGCCTGCACATCGAAGACCGGGTGCCGATCCAGATCATCCCCAAAAGCGACAACCTGCGCTACCTTACGACCAAACAGTCAAAACTCGGCCATATGCTGGAACTGAAAACCGAAGGAGAAGGAAAATGAACCTGATTGAAGGAAACATCAACGGCGCGGGAAAAAAAGTCGCCATCGTCGCCAGCCGCTTTAACGAATTCATCAACGCCAAGCTGATAGACGGCGCGCGGGATTGCCTGGTGCGCCACGGCGCATCCGATAACGACATCACCCTCATCCGCGTGCCGGGGGCCTTTGAAATCCCCTTCGCCGCCGCCAAAGCGGTCGACGCGAAGAAGTTCGATGCCGTTATCTGCATCGGCACCGTCATCCGCGGCGATACCAGCCACTACGAGTTCCTCTCCGCCGAAGTGACCAAGGGGGTCGCGGCGCTGGCGATGCGGGCCGCCATCCCGGTGGTATACGGCCTCGTCACCACCGAGAATCTTGAACAGGCGATTGAGCGCGCCGGCAGCAAAGCGGGCAACCGCGGGTGGGACGCCGCCATGACCGCATTGGAGATGATGGACCTCAACGCCAAGAAAATCTGACGGAAGCCGTCCCTAGCTATGCGGGAGAGCGCCCCCGGTGACAAAAAGCCCTAAGATATGCCATGATATGCTCCAGCATCGGCGCGGGGCCGAGGCGGCAAAAACAAGCGGCTTTTTGGAGAATACTTTGCGTGGATGAAAAACCTGAACGTCCGTTGAATAACTCCGCCGAATCAAAATCCAAATCGGAAAAAGGGATACTCATATTCCTTTTTTTGGCCCCCCTCCCCTTGTTTGTCCTTTATCTCCTTGTGCTTTTCCTGGCAAACTGACGCGGATCGGAAAATGGCCACACAAAAGGACATGCTCGACAAACTGCGCTCCAACTGCGCCCTCTTCCGTGAATTTAACGACCAAGACATGGTGAACCTGTTCAGGCTGGTCAAGCCGCAAGTGTTCAAACAAAGCCAGGTGATTTTCCATAAAAATGATCCGGCGGACAGCGTCTACATTGTGATTTCCGGCGCGGTGGAGGTTTTCATGCCCCGCGAGCCGGACAAAGTCATAACTAAACTTGGCGACGGACAGATTTTTGGTGAGATGGGGATGTTGTACGGGCAAACCCGGAACGCATCCGTCCGCGCGGTGGAAGAGACCCAGGTTTTCAACATCTCGGAAAAGATTTTTAACGACAACATCAATATCGGCCTGCTGGCGAAAATATATAAAAACCTCGCCCGCATCGTCAGCCAGCGCGCCAACGAGATGGTACGCGTTCATCGCGACCAACTCTCTTCAATGTGACTGTCACGCCGCCAAACGCGTTAAAATGCTCCCATTCCCCGGCATTCGCTATTGGATAACAAAGATGCATAATATCGTGGTATTCTTTGCAATCAACTTTAACGGGCAAGGATAAATAATGGGATCACGAAGGGCTGGCCGCGAAGCCGCCATGCGCATACTCTACTCGATGGAATTTTCGGCCCAGCCGGCCGACCAGGCCGCCGCCGACTATTGGCTTGAACACAACGTCTCCAACCAGCTCAAGGCGTTCACCATGACCATCGTCAACGGCGTGGATGCCGGGCGCGCCGAACTGGACGCCATCATCTCCGCCGCCAGCGACAACTGGCCGGTGAAACGGATGGCCGATGTGGACAAGAACATCCTGCGGATCGCCGCGTGGGAACTGAAAGAACATCCGGAAACCCCCACCGCCGTCATCATCGACGAAGCTGTGGAAATGGCCAAGCAATACGCCGCCCCCGATTCTTCTTCCTTTATCAATGGCATTTTGGGTAGAATCCAGAAAGAAATAAGAACCGCCCAATAAGGAACGTATATGAGGATCGCCATCTACTCGGACATCCATGCCAACATGGAAGCGTTCGAGGCGGTATTGAAGGACATCAAGCGCGAGGATGTCGACAAAAAGGTTTTCCTGGGGGACATCGCCGGCTACGGGCCGGAGCCGAACGAATGCATCGACCTGCTCAAGCAAAACGCCGACCTCATACTCGCCGGCAACCACGACTGGGCGGCCGTCGGTCTCACCGACCACTCCTACTTCAATCCCTACGCCAAGGAATCGCTCTTCTGGACCATTGAGACGCTCACCGAGCCGAACAAGGAGTGGCTCAAAACGCTCACGCCGTCCGCCCAGATGGACGGCATACTCTTCGCCCACGCCACCCCGCTCGAGCCGGAGGCATGGCACTATATCCTCACCATGCAGGACGCCATGGACAACTACCGCTCGCTGACGGCCGACCTCTGCTTCGTGGGGCACAGCCATCAGCCGCTCATGATCGAGTATGTGGACGAGGTGAACATCCTGCCGATCCGCGACATCTACAAGACGCTGGACAAAAACCGCAAATACATCGTCAACGTCGGCAGCGTGGGACAATCGCGCGATTCCAATCCCGAATCCTGCTATGTGGTCTACGATTCGAAGGAACGGAACATCGAATACCGCCGGGTGGAGTACGATGTCGCCCGCGTGCAGAAAAAGATGGAAAAAAACAACCTCCCCCGCTACCTCATCGACAGGCTGGCCCTTGGCCGCTAAGGGAACCAACTCCCTCAAGGAACTCCAGCAATCGCTTGCCGCCGGCAAGACGGCCCCCATCTACTTCTTCCACGGCGAACAGGAAAGCGGCATCGCGGCGGCCGTCCGATCCGTGCGCGACCATCTCCTGAAAACCGGCGACCCCAGCACCGCGTGGCGCGCGTACGACCTTGCCGAAAACTCCTTCGGGGATTTCCTCTCCGATGTGCTCACCGTCTCCTTCTTTTCAGAGAAACGGGGGGTGCTGCTGCAAGGACTTTTGAAAAAGGGGCGCGGTGCCGGTGGCTGCTCCGGCGCGGATGGCGAGGATGGCGCGGAAGATGCCATTGGGGCGAAAAACGTCCGTTTGGACGAAAAGGACCTGTTGGCGCTTTTGAAGTATCTGCGGCAACCCTCGCCTGACGTGGCGGTGGTCATCGCCCCCGGCAAGGTGGATATGCGCCAAAAGCTCTGGAAAGATATCGCGGCCGCCGCCTACACCGTCTCCTTCAACCTCACCGAAGATGACCGCAAAGCAATCTTCGAGGAGAAACTGCTGTCGAGCGGCCTCACCTTCGCGCCGGACGCGCGCGCATGGATGGAAGAACGCTTTGTGGGAAAAGATTCCGCTAAAGAACGCCTGGTGGGCAACTTCCCCTTTCTCGACAGCGAAATGATCAAGCTGGCGCTGTACATGGGCGAGAACAAGCGGGTGACGATGGCGGATGTGGAAGAGTGCATGTCCGCCCCCAGCCAGGATAACGTTTTCAAACTGACCGACGCGCTGGCCGGGCGCAATATCGATGATGCGCTCAACGTGCTGGCATCCCTGAAAATGCAGGGAGTGCACCACCTGCCGGTGATGGGGATGCTCGCATCGCATTTCCGCAAGCTCTTGATGGTCCGTAGCGGAAAAGACCAGCGCCTGCGCGACGATGAGATCATGGCCCGCGCGGGAATCAGGTCGGCGTGGCACCTTAACAAACTTGCGGATCAAACGCGGAAAACCACCGCCGAGCAGCTCAAGCGGATCATCTTCCGCCTCGCGCGCGCCGACTTCCGGATGAAAAGCGGCAACCTCAATGAATGGTTCATCCTTGAGCAGGAGATTGTCGGCATCATTGCACCGCAGTCCAAAAATACGGCCGCGCGCTAAAATTCCGCCGTTCAGGTTTCATCCTTCCCAACGTCCCCTTCCGATGCTATAATTTCGCTGGTAGGAGGCTTCTCCCAAATTCCCTTTCATGTGTGGGGTCTGGAACATGCAACAGGGCAGCAAGGATATTCTTTCACGTTGCACGCTTACGGCGAACCGATTGGCGGCAATATGAAATCGAATCTTGATTCAGTGATCGCCCAAGCATGCAATAAGCATAAAAACGATCCTGGCCGGGTTATCGATATTCTGTGGGAAATCCAAAAATCGCTTGGTTGCATCAATGAAGATGCGATGGAAAAGATCGCCGCCACGATTAATACCAGCCGGGTGCACATCGAGGGAATCGTATCTTTTTATTCGTTTTTTTCGGAGACCCCGAAAGGCAAAATCATCATCCGGCTTTGCGGCGACATAGTCGACCGCCATGCGGGGATTGATAAAATCGCCGCTGTTTTTTCAGAAGAATTGGGTATCGGTATCGGGCAGACCTCTCCCGACCGGAAATTTTCGCTGGAGTACACCGCGTGTATCGGAATGAGCGACCAGGCGCCCGCCGCGTTGGTTAACGAAGTGGCGTTAACCTCGTTAACCCCGGATTCCGCCAGGGATATCGCCCGGCGGTTAAAGTCATCTTCAGACCCGTCAAAACTTGTGACGGTGAGGGGCGACGGCAATAACGGCAATCATCTCGTCAACGCCATGGTGAAAAACAATATCCGGATGAAGGGCGAGGTGATCTTGGCCGATGGGATTCAAGCCGAATCCGGCTTGAAAAAGGCTCTGTCCAAGACACCGCTTGAAGTCATCCAGGAAATTGCCGAATCCGGTTTACGGGGCCGGGGCGGCGCCGGCTTTCCCACCGGTGAAAAATGGAAACTTGCCCAAAAGGCCGAAGCAAACCGGCGGTTCGTAATATGCAATGCCGATGAGGGAGAGCCGGGGACTTTTAAGGACCGGGTGCTATTAACGGAGCGCGCAAACCTTATATTCGAAGGCATGACCATCGCCGCTTATGCGGTTGGGAGCGATAGCGGCATTTTGTATTTGCGCGCGGAATACGCATATCTCCTCCCCTATCTTGAAAGTGTTATGGAAGAGAGGCGAAAATCCGGCTTATTGGGCACCGCAATATGCGGGAAGAAGGGATTTGACTTCGATATCAGGATACAATTGGGCGCGGGGGCCTATATTTGCGGCGAAGAAAGCGCGCTTATCAGCTCGTGCGAAGGGTTGCGCGGCGAGCCAAAAAACCGCCCCCCCTTCCCCGTTGAAAAGGGATACCTTGCCAAACCGACTATCGTGAACAACGTTGAAACGTTCTGCTGCGCGGCCCGGATACTTGACCGCGGTTCCGCATGGTTTGCCGGCATCGGAACGAAAGCCAGCCACGGGACGAAACTGCTCAGCATAAGCGGCGATTGCGCAAAACCTGGCGTATATGAGATTCCGTATGGAGTTGAAATCGCCGCGCTGCTTGAGATGGCGGGAGCTGAAGACCCGGTCATCGTGCAAGTGGGGGGCGCCAGCGGCGAGATGATAGGCCGCGGGTTTTTTAACAGGAAAATCTGCTTTTCCGATTTACCCACGGGCGGAGCGATTACGATATTCAACTCCCGCCGGAATGTATTGGCTATCGTTGATTATTACCTGGAATTTTTCGCCGATGAAAGCTGCGGGTATTGCACGCCGTGCAGGGTGGGAACCGTGTTTCTGCGGGAGAGGATCCAGAAAGTAATGCATGGATTCGCGGAAAGCGCGGACCTGGACTACCTAAAAGACCTTGGCAAAACAATTATGATGACCAGCCGGTGCGGACTGGGAAGTTCGGCGCCGAAATGCGTATTAAACTCAATGGCGCAATTCCCGCTGGTATACTCATCGCATTTGAAGGAAAGCGCCGACGGCTTGCAGCCGGGATTCAATATTCAGAAAGCGCTTGAAGAATCCCGAAGAATCGCAAAACGAAAATCGATGATTTACGATCCGGTTTTCGGGAACGAAAATGAACGGTAGCAAGGGTCTGGAGAAGGTATTGTGAATAATGCAATTGTCTTCAAAATAGACGGCGTTGAAGTCAGGGGTAAACCCGGACAAACAATTATGCATGCCGCCGACGAGGCGGGCATCTATATTCCGCGTCTTTGCGATGTTGAAGGGTTGGAACCGCAGGGGAGCTGCCGCGTATGCACGGTGAAAATCAATGGCCGGACCGCGGCCGCCTGCACGCAACCGGTGGCCCCCGGCATAGAGGTGGAAAACGATACGCTGGAAATCCGGAACTGCCGGCGGGATATTGTCCGGATGCTGTTTCACGAAGGGAACCACCTGTGCCCTTGCTGCGAGGCTAGCGGACGGTGCGAGTTGCAGGCACTGGGATACCGGCTTGGGATTTTGCAGCCCGACAAGTACCCCTATTTACAGCCGGTGCGTCCGGTGGATGCTTCCCATCCGGATATCATGCTGGATACCAACCGGTGCATACGGTGCGGCCGTTGCATCAGGGCCTCGCGGCATATGGATCACAAAAACGTGTTCGGCTATATCGGGCGCGGGATTAACAAACAGGTGGGAGTGAACGGAAAAAACCTGGCACAGACCAACGTCCATATCGACGATCATGCCGTGGCCCCGGGCATCTGTCCGGTCGGCTGCATTATTCAGAAACGGCGCGGATTTTATGATCCGGTCGGCCAGCGCAGATTCGACTTGCATCCCATCGGAACGGAAATTGAAAAGACTCCGAAGGGGATCAAAAAATGAAAAAAAAGCGCATATCCACCATATCCCTTGCGGGATGTTTTGGCTGCCATATGTCCCTGCTGGATATCGACGAGCGGATTTTGGAACTGGTCAAACTGGTGGAGTTCGACAGAAGCCCCGTCAACGACCTGAAACGGTTTAAGGCGCGATGCGATATAGGGTTTATCGAGGGTGGATGCTGCAACGAGGAAAACGTCCATACATTGCGGAAATTCCGCAGGAATTGCGATGTGCTGGTTGCCGTCGGTCAGTGCGCCGTAATGGGGGGACTGCCGGTGATGCGGAACGCCATAATGCATTCAAAAGACCCGCTGCGGGAATGCCTGGAAACGGCATACCTGAACAGTCCGTATGTATATAACCCGACGAACGACATTCCAAACGACCCCGCGTTGCCGCTGATTCTCGACAAGGTATACACGTGCGCCGAGGTGGTAAAAATGGACTACCAGATTCCGGGGTGCCCGCCTTCGGGCGACATATTGTGGCAGGCGATAAACGCCCTTTTGAACGGAAAACCATCGGATTTGCCCAGCGAAGTAATCAAGTTTGATTAGATGCGGGCATTGGAGATTATGCAATGACTAAAACACGGGTTATTGAGATAGAGCCGATAACGCGTGTCGAGGGGCATGGAAAAGTCACCATTCACCTTGACGACCATAATAACGTGCGCGAGGCACGGCTTCATGTTGTCGAATTTCGCGGATTCGAGCGGTTTATTTGCGGCCGCCCTTATTGGGAAGTCCCGGTGATCGTCCAGCGGCTGTGCGGCATATGCCCGGTAAGCCACCACCTCACCGCGTCAAAAGCGATGGACATGATTGTCGGGGCGAAGAAGCTTACGCCAACGGCGGAAAAAATACGGCGGTTGATGCACTACGGTCAAATCATGCAAAGCCATGTATTGCACTTTTTTCATTTGTCTTCGCCGGACCTGCTGTTCGGTTTTGATTCCGATCCTGAATCGCGCAATGTTTTTGGCGTAATTGAAAAAATGCCGGAATTGGCCGTGCAGGGCGTCATGATGCGCAAATTCGGCCAGGAGATTATTAAAGCCACCGCCGGAAAAAAAATACATGGAACCGGCGCCGTGCCCGGCGGGGTGAACAAAAACCTTTCCATCGCGGAACGGGATGTTTTTTTGCGCGATATAGGGCAGATGAAGACATGGGCGCTCGGCGCGCTTGATATTGCCAAAAAATACACCTTTGACAACCTTGCGGCCGTGCAAGCGTTTGCGGTTTTCAATTCCAGCCACCTTTCCCTCGTGCGCGAGGATGGCGCGCTGGACCTTTATCATGGAAACCTGCGGGCCCTGGATGCCGGGGGAAACCTTATTTTCGACCAAGTCGATTACCGCCGCTTTAACGAGTATCTTATGGAGGAGGTAAAGCCGTGGTCGTATATGAAATTCCCATTTATCAAATCCCGCGGACATATTGACGGATGGTACCGCGTGGGCCCGTTGGCCCGCATGAACACGTGCGGGTTTATCGATACCCCGGAGGCGGGCAAGGCCCTTGTCGAATTCAAAAACCTTACCCGCGGCGCGCCAAACCATATGTCGCTTGCCTATCATTGGGCCCGGATGATAGAGACGCTGCATTGCGTGGAGAACATCGAAACATTGCTTAATGACCCCGACCTGCAGGGAACGGACCTGATGGTCAAAGGGGAACGCGCGGGAGAGGGAATCGGCGTGATTGAAGCGCCGCGCGGCACACTGTTCCACCATTACAAGGTTGATGCGAACGACCAGGTTACCTTTTGCAATCTGATCGTTTCCACCACCAACAACAACGAGGCCATGAACCGCGCCGTTAAACAAGTCGCCCAGGATCATATTTCGGGAAAACCGAAAATAACGGAAGGGATGCTAAACCACGTGGAAGTTGCGGTTCGGGCCTATGACCCCTGCCTTTCCTGCGCAACGCATGCGATAGGGAAAATGCCGCTGGCGATTGAAATGTATGACGCGGATGGAAACCTTGTCGACCGGAACAGCCAGTATATTTGATTTAACTTCCGGAACAGTCCTGGTGATCGGCTACGGCAATCCTGGCCGTATCGATGACGGCCTTGGTCCGGCCTTGTCGGCCCTGCTTGACGCGCGCGCCCTCAAAGGGGTGTCCGTCGAAACGGATTACCAACTGGTTGTGGACCATGCGCATGAAATAGCCCGGCACGATTATGTCATTTTTGCCGATGCGGCCATAAGCGGCCAAGCCCCGTTCTCGTTTACCGAGATACCCATCGCGGCCACGCAACCAACATTCAACAGTCATAGCCTTTCGCCGGAGGCGGCGATGTTTTTCGCGAGGACGATGTTCGGCGCCAAAACAAAAGGGTATATCCTCGGCATCCGCGGTTATGAGTATGAAGGATTCGGCGAGGGTATATCGGAACGGGCAAAGGAAAACCTTGATGCCGCCTTCCTGTTTATTCTGGAATTGCTCGGGCAGGGGAAAAGAATAAGTTAAAATGCGCTCCGGCGGGGGTGCGCCGATAAGGGAAAGTATCCCCTATTCCAACAAAGCAAGATAACCCGAAGAATGTGGGGCCTACCTGCCCGGCGCGGCGGGGGGAGTGGTTGCCATCTGGTTGGCGGTATGTTCCTTTTCCGTCAGATGCCTAAACACATAGGCCTGCGCCGGTGTCAAAATCGCTTCCACGCGGCTCCTGGTCTCTTCGAGTATTTCCTGAATCTCCGGGGAGAGTTCTTCGCGCGCGGCGGTAACTTCTTCGTGCGACTGGTTTAATATTTCGCGCAGCGTGTCCACCTGGGCGGGGCTGAGATTCAGCTTTTTGTTCAATCGGCGCACGATGACTTCATGAAACGCATCGGGATTCCCCCGCATCAGGCCTTCCAACCGCTCTTTATACCAATGGCGCGCGCCGATCCATCCCGTGGCGGCGCCGACAAGGAAAATCACCAATACCCCGGTGATTCCTTTCAACTTTGCATTCACTGTCAGTCGCCCGTCATATAACGAACCATCTGCACCTCTTCATGTCCCGCGCCGATGGCGGCGATATGAACGCCCCCCTGCGGGCCGGCGACGGTATACACCCATCCCCCCACCGCCAACAGCAACGCTAAAAACATGGGAGCAAGCTTCCACGCCATGAAAAACACCGCCGGCTCCCCGGCTTGGCGCTGACGCAAAGCCGCCATCATCCTCGTTTCAAAACCGTGCTCGATGCGCGTGGTATCCACCGCCCGTTCGCGCAACGCCAATAACAGGCGATCCAGTTTTGCGTCATCCATGTTTCAACTCCTTTTCCAGCAGTTCTTTAAGCGCTTTACGGGCGCGATGGGCGCGTACTTTTACGTTCCCTTCGCTTATATCCATAATATACGCCGTTTCCTTCACGCTTTTCTCTTCCAACTCCAAAAGCGTCAACACCAGCCGCTCGCCGGGACGCAGCCGCTCCAGCGCGCGCGCCAATGCCGCCAGTTCCTCCGGCGCGGCTCCGTGCGTTTCCGCCGGAGCCTCCAACATCCACTCATACAGGTCAACGGATACTTCCGCCCGGCGCTGTTTCCGCTTGCGCAAATAATCGTGGCAGGTATTGGTGGCGATGCGCGACAACCAGTGCCCGAACGGCGCATCGCCCCGATAGCTTGCCAGGTTCTCGTAGGCCTTTACAAAGACCTCTTGGGCAATTTCCTCAAGCTCCAAGGCATCACGGGCAATCCGTGCCGCCATGCCAAAAATCTTCCCTTTGTGCCGGCGGATCAGCTCTTCATACGCCACGCCATCCCCCGCGCGGACCTGGTCAACCAGCCGCTCATCCGGGATACCCGCGCCAGCGGAATCCATTTCTATACCCCCGCTATCCGCCGCACTACCGGGGTTGTCCGCTTTCCTGTCTTTGGCCCGCCAAACGCCCTTTTTTAAATTTTGCCGCCTGCTCTGGCGTCAGCTGACTCATCACTTCCTTCAATACCCTGTTCCGCTCTATAGCGAGTTCGCCCTCGATCTGGCCGATGTCCTCGCCTACGCCGGCGATGGCCTCTTCGGTGGCGCCGGGATCGTCAATCAGCGTCCGCATCTGGCGGCGCTTTTCAATATACCGCGCGCTGGCGCCCGCCAACGCCCCTTCATGCGCCACGAATATGGCGCGTATCTTCTCCTTCTGCTCCTTGCTAAGACCAATACGTCCAAGCCGGCCGCTAAAAAATAACGCGGCCGTCGGCTCTTTGCGGCGGTCTCCCGCCATCGGTTTAACCGTGGCGGCTCCCCCTTCGGCCCATGCGGCACTCCGCCCCCAACCATCCATTGCCGTCAGCGCGAAACCGGTTAAAAAAAGAGCAACAACAATCCGCCGCATAATGCTTTATCCCTTTCAAGAAAGACGTATAAGCAGTATTAAAGGTTACGCGCGAAGAAATATCAAATAGGGAATTATCGGAAACAAAAAAATAAGGCGGACGCCCCCACGTGCCCATCCGGGCACGTGAAGGGACGTCCGCTTTTGATTGCGAAATAAGCGGGAGCTTATTTACCTTTTGCTGCGGGGGCCGCTGCCGGGGCCGCTGCGGGCTTCGCTTCTTCAGCCTTCTTTTCTTCCTTCGGAGCCGCGGCCTTTTCTTCAGCCTTGGCTTCGTGCTTCTTGTGTTTCGTTTCGCCGGCGAACGCGGTGCCGCTGGTAACAACCATCGAGACAACCATCAAGGCAACGAGAGCTTTAGAGAAAGTGTTCATGTTCAAGTATCCTCCTAAATTGTTAATAGGTTCTGACTATTGCCCATTTAGACGCATGAGTTGCGGAAAGGTTACACCGCGCCCCCCTTGGCGCATCAGCGATATACAACCTATTGATTTTACGTAACACTTCCCATTAGCGGAGTTCTTGCAACCGTCTGAGCGCCTGTTTTTTTGCTTCCAGGGTATTTTTTACCCTGAATTCGGAAACATTGTTCTGAGCCGCGTTGAGTAATATCCGGTCGAATGATCCGATGACGGCGCTTAAGACCTCGGCGGATTTTATCTTGCCGAACTTGTCTGAACCCGCCAAGGGGTCGTCCAAATCAATGCCGGCCAGCTCTTTTACCTTGCCTTTTTCGGCGTCATACGAAAAGGTTCCGGCATAATCGGGATGTATGATTACCACCCGGCCGGCATCCGATTGACCGG
This sequence comes from Nitrospinota bacterium, assembly GCA_016217735.1. Taxonomy (NCBI): domain Bacteria; kingdom Pseudomonadati; phylum Nitrospinota; species Nitrospinota bacterium. The sequence continues at coordinate 6,586 of JACRGQ010000049.1, read as the reverse complement.
CATCGCGCAACAATTTTTCCTGATTGGCGATCACCACCGCGAGGCTGTCTATCATCTTGTCGGCATCGCTCTTGCCCGGTGATGGCTGGGCAGGCGGCGGCGCGGCGGTCTGCAAGCCGCCCATGTGCGCCATAATGGCGGTGCGAGCCAGCAAATAAAGCTCCGAACCGAGATTGAAGAAAAAGGGAAAGAGGAACATCGCCAGCAACAGCCTCCAGAGACGGGGGCCGTGGCACCGCACGTCCGCCGTGTGCGCCGTTTTGGCGGGCGGCGCGGCCTCTTGCGGCGCGCGCTTTACTTCATGTTTTGGCCCTTCTTCCCCCGCCGTTTTCTTTGCGGCCGGCTCCGCCAAAATATCCATCCCTTTTTCCAACGGCATGGAAAATGGCGACCCCTCTCCGGCGCTCCGCGCGGCTTCCGCCGCCGGGCGCTGCGGCGCGTCGTTTTTATCTGCCATCAGCCAAAACTCCCTTAAATGGATGCTCTCCCATGGGACGCGTGTCGACCGCTATCAACCCCTGTCTGCCAAGGATGCCGACCACCACTTGACTCATAAAAGCGGCATCCGGCGCGATAATCAGTTGTACGCTCTTATCCAGCCGCTTGCCAATCGGCGGTTCCCCCCGCCCCATCAGGCTCGGGACTGCCGAAACGCGCAGCGTATGGCCGCCCGCGCTGATGATGTCATCATAATACACCCCATCGGCTCCCCGCCGCAGCGGCTTGCCATCCAGTGAAATCTCAATGTTTCCCATGACAACCCGGCCGTCCGAACCGCCGCCGATGTGGCGGCGGTACTCCATATCCACATACTCGTCCAGCGGCGCCATGAAAAGGTTATCCACCCTACGGCCCGAAAGCATGGCGCCGCCATCAACCATGATTTTAAGATAGGCGTGACGCGCGGCACGGTATGCCACCAATACGTCATCCGGAGCGCCATTGGCGATATTGTATTCTCCCGCGGCCACGGGATAGGTGGAAGCAAAGACCTTAGCGGTGTTACGCAGGTCATATGCCGTCACAGTGAGAAGAAGGCCGCCGGAACGGACATTCCCACGCGCGGCGGCGTCCAACGCATCCACATAAGCAAGCCGTCCGGTAACAAACCAATCCGCATCGAACCGCGTGGCGGCCTTGCCGCGCGCCAGCCCCCCGGCGGAGGCGCCGGTTTTCACGTCATATTCGTCCAGCATGGCGCGCAATGCGCCCCTCTCCACACAACGGAATTGCGGCTGGCCGCAAAGCGCCTCCCGCAATTGAACATAGGCGGCTTCCGAAAGGCGGGTTTCGTTGCCGGCGCCATCGGTCACATCCGGGAACGCCACTGTCACAAAATTCCGCGCCGGATCGGCCATCGAGGCGGCCATCATCCGCATCAGGCCGAAATAACGGCTCTGCCGCCGCTCGTCCGGCAGGGTGTAATCCAAATGGCTGCCCGCGAAAATCTCCCGCGTGGCTGATTCCAGCGAACCCAGCACCGTCCCGCCATCAATACCGGTGATCACCAAACGTCCGACCCAGGCCAGTAACTCATCGCCCCGGTCGTCAACCGTGCCGGTTTTCGTCGACTCATAAATGTCCATCCGGTCCCCCGGCATCACCGCTTCGGGGTTTTTCAGCTTTAATTTTACCCGATCCCCCACGGTGAGCAGGGTAATGCTTTTTTCCCCCGCCTCGATAAACCCTTTCATCTGTCCGATGCCCTTCATTGCTCCGGGTTCGGCGGCGTTTGCTCCCCAGGTAAACAGCAGCAGAAGCCCCGTAGTGAGAATCAGACGGACCATTACGGTGTTAAGCGTATCCTGTTTCATCGCGGGGAGGTATTTGCGGCGGTCCGGTGTATGGGGCGTACGGCATTTTTTTGCGGCTCTTTTGAGTCGGCGGTGCCGGAGCCGCTCCCCCAGAGGATCAGCAACAGCAACGCCGTCCCCACAACCAAACGCACCATCAAGTTAATGTTACTTTGTCCGATCATGTGAAATTGCCCCTTACAATGCGCGGCGTAATGAAAATAAGCAGCTCCTTCTCGTTATCGAGATCCTCGCTTCCCTTGAAAAGCCAGCCAATGACCGGTATTTTTGAAAGGAACGGCACCCCGCGTTCGGTGCCTGTCTGCAGATTCTCGAATACGCCTCCCAACACGGCGGTGCCGCCATCCGTCACCACAACGCTGGTCTCCACCGAACGGGTGAGTATCGAGGGAACGTTTTGAACGGGGTTCGTAAAATCAGCGTCGTCCTTATGGGCGGCGATTTTGAGCGAAATTCTGTTGTCTGGCGTAACAAACGGGGTGACTTCCAGCGAGATGACGGCGTTTCTAAATGCCACGGTGGTCGCCCCCGACGAGCCGCCGGCCGACTGCTGATACGGGATTTCACGGCCACTGGCGATCTTTGCCCGCACGCCGTTGATGGTAACGATTTTCGGGTTGCTCAAAGTTTTTCCCTTGCCGTCGCGCTCCAGCGCGCTGAAGCGCAGATTGAGGGACGAAGTGCCGGCGACGTCACTCAACGCGATGCTTACCGCGGCGGGTAACGCGCCGGAATTGGAGGGATCAGTGGCCGGCAGATCCACCATGCCGTTCGATGTTCCCATCGCATAACCGTTTGAGAGCGCGCCCCCCGGCGTGGCGGCAAGCCCGTTGGGCACCAGCGCCGTGCTTCCCACCTGCGCGCTGCCGGCAAGGCCGACAGTGGCGGGAAATACGCTGCCAGTGGTGCGCGCCGCGAGCCCGCCCCACTGAACGCCAAGCGAGCGGCTGTGGCTGCGCATAACTTCGACAATGCGGGATTCAATGAATATCTGCTGCTGCGGAACATCAATATCCTCGATGCGCCGCGCCACATCCTCAATATCCGCTGGAGTGCCGTACGCGGTCAAAATCGACGCTTTGCTGAATGTGCTGAACAATATGCGGAAGCTTGACTGCGCCGGGGCCGCGGCGCCCTTTTCGGCGGAAGCATCGGATGACGGCATTTCACCGGGGCCGCTGAAAATCCGGTCCAGATAGGCTTTCGCCTCGTTCGGTTCGGCGTATTTCAGTTTAAACGAACGGAATGTGCGCCGGTCGTCCGCCTGGAGTTGTTTGGACTTAAGCGACGCCGCCAGGATGGAACGCTCCATTTCAGCGCGATCCTGCGATAAGCGGACGCGCTTAACGTCCTGTTCTTGCGCCGCCATGTAATTCTCGTAGGTATTGACCACCACCAGGTTGTGCTCCTCGGTGATAATCAAATTGTGCAGCCGGGCGACGGTGGCAAGCGCCTCGCGCCACGTAACGTCCTCCAGGTAAAGCCCCAATACTTTACGCGATCCGACATCGGGGTGTATCACATAGCGAAAGTTGCGCCCCCGGTCGCTCAACATGTTAACAACCGACTCAAGGCTGGTTTCCTTGAAATGAAACGAAAAGAGGTTTTCCCGCCGCTGGCGGTTTTCCGAGCCGCCGCGCTCTTCATCACGCAGTTGCAACAGGTACGGCTTGGCCGAATCATCCCCATGGGAGCTTTGTATGGCGCCCGCCGGCGGAATTGAGGGAGCGGCTGCCGTTTGCGGCTGTGACGGAAGAAAAGTTACGTCATTTTTTGCTGGTTCAACTACAATTTTTTTGGCCGGAGGGGTAGCGCAAGACGAAACCGCAAAGAAGAACGACAATAGCAGCGCGTGATACGCCGGGCTATTCCTTCTCCTTGAGCGGTTCAACATACATTCTCCAAGTCTTTTGCGGGGAAACCAGCACCACATATTTCAGTGTAATGTCCATAATCCGCGCTCCATCAACCACATCCCCCACCTTATGGGGGATACCATCGATGTAGGCGACATGCTTGCCGCCCGCGTCCACGACCATACCCAAACGTGATACCGGCTTGTTCCCAAAAGTCCCTTTGTCGCCGCTTCCCCCGCCGAAATCGAAGGGGTTGCGTGACTTGGATGATTCAAGTTCCGTACCAAACACGGCATCCGCCAGCAACGACAGTAATAAAAGTCCTAAGATTGCCTTTTTCATAACTTACCGGTAGAAAATCTCAATCCCCAATTTGGTATTCAGCGGCAATTCCCCTTCCGAAACGCCGCCCCCGGCGATATGCCGTTTCGGGCCGCCAACGGCTATTCCGGCCATATTGCTCCGCTCCATCTCCACGGTATTCACCGAAATGGCATAGGGTAAATCCATTACTTTCAGAAAATAGTTAACGGCGCCATGGTAGGTGGATCGATAGGAGAGGACAATCTTGCTTACCGTGTAATCCACCTTGACGGTCCGCATTGCGCCGACATGGAGAGGCTCCCCCGGCGCGGCCCCCGTTGCGCGTTCCACGGCGAATTCCCTGCTTTTGGAAATCACCCCGGTCTTTATGTCCATCCCCACCAGTTGCAGGGGGATTGCGCCGGCCGCTTGACGCAGCTCGTGCAACAAGGTTTCAGCGGGGCGGCGTGATTGTAAGCCTTCGGCAAGCAGCCGCCCCTCCTCCCGCTTTTTCTCCAGTTCCAAACCGAGGCCGGCCAAGCTCCCCTTAAGCTCTTCAAGCCGCCGGCTGCCGGCCCGTATGCTCTGGTATTCGGCGTTGAGCCGCGCGAGACGGGCATCCTTATTCAGTGCATCCCGCACGGAGTTTTCCAGCACGAGCGCATAGCTGGCATACAGCAGCAAAACGCCCGCCGCGGCGGCGCAGAGGAATTTTTCACGCCGCGAAAACCGTTTCCAATAATGGAGCAGGGAATCTTTCATAGCTGTTCCCGCCGGATGTCCGCCGCCAGCGTGAACTTCAGATAGGCGTTGCCGCCATCCGCCGCCACCTCGCGGGAGCTTATGAGTGTGGCGTGGGTAAAAAACGCGGAGTCCCGCATTTTTTCCAAAAACTGCTCCAGGGTTTTCACTTGCCCGCCCGCCCCGCCCCGGACGCGCCCTTCAAACAACGCTTGCCTGCCATACATGACGCCATCGGCCGCATACTCCTTCGTGTTGCCAAAGCGGAAAATGAGGCGATCCAGCGCCATATCGTCCGGCATCAGCCTCCCCACTTCCCCATACAGTTCCTTCCAGCCGATGCCGCGCCCTTCCAGTTCCGGGTATGCCGCCTTGCGGGCGTCAATTGCCCCGATCTCCCCGCGGATGTCGGCCATTTTCGCTTCGATGACGGCGCCGGCGTCATGCGCCCGCTTGAGAACGGCAATTTTCCCCTCCACCTCGGCGATTTGCGCATCCAGGCTCTTACGGTATGCGGTACCCGCCAAGCCGGCACCCAATACCAGCAGGCAATAACACGCCGCCGCCGCCGCCGGAAGCCGCGCACGCAGCCAATTCCGCGGCGACCATCGCTTTTTTTCCGGCAGGAGATTGATCCGCCGCCCCTGATCCAGCGCCACCCCCACCGCCACGGCGCAAGCGGCTCCGTTATCCCGCGCCGCCGCCAGGCCCGGCCCCTCCGCCGCGATAAAATCGCCGAACGGGTTGTAGACCGAGAACCGGCAGCCAAGCGCATCGGTAAGATATTCGGCAAGGTTCTTTATCCGGACGGCGGAGCCGATGAGGTAGGCCGGCGGCACGGAGGAATGCTGGTATTCATTGCGGTAATAGTCGAGCGACCGGCCCAACTCCGTCACCATCTTATCCAGCGCCGGCTGCAAACGGGCTAAAACCGTTTCTCCCGAAATCCCCCTGGGTCCGTGTGCGCCGAGACTATCACCGCGTGGTATCCCGAAGAACGCGACAAGCGTTTCCGCCTCTTCGCGGGAAACGGCGATTCCCCCCCCTTCCGCCTCATACGCCCCCGTCAGCGCATCGGTAAAACCATCGCCGCCAAAACCGATATCGCGGGTAAACCGTATGCCGCCTCCTTCAAAAATATAAACCCCGATATGCGCCCCCGATATACTGATGAAAGAAACCGGGACGCTCGTATCGATAATACGGGAGTGCTCCAGCAGCGCATCGAGCGCCGCCGGAACCACCGTGAGGGCGATTGGCCGAAACGGCGAACGGGAGAGCATCTGATGGTGGCGGTCCGCCTCGGCGCACTCCAGCGCCGCCATCAGCACCGGCATCCGGCCTTCCGCGCCACCCGGCAGAATGCAGCCGTCCAGCGCCGCGGTCTCCATCGGATACGGTAACGCCTCGGCCTCGGTAAAACGAAGTGATGCCACCAGTTCGCCCTGTTCCATGCGGGGCATCTCCAGAATCCGCACCCGCAAGCCGCGGCCAGCGGCGAGAATGGCGGCGGTCCGCCCATGCAGGCTGTTTTCCCGGGCGAGGCGGGTCAGCAGCCGCGAGACATCGGGGGAAAACGGGTTCTGCCCTTCAAGCGGCACGTCAGCCAAAACGTTAAGATAAAAACCACCGCCGCCGCGCTTCAGATCAATCAGGCACAACCTGCCGCTGCCGATAACAATGCCGGTATGCGAATTAACCAGCGGAAAGTTGAAACGGGCCGCAAGCCCCTGAATGCCATACAGGAGATGTGGATTATTATTCAATATGTTATAGATAGCTGGTGGTTATCCAGTGGTTATTTTTTGTCTTTGATGTCGGAAAGCTGGGTAACTGGAGCAAGAGAATGAACGCTTGCGAGGGGCAGGGCAT
>JACRGQ010000048.1 GCA_016217735.1 Nitrospinota bacterium | reverse complement strand
TTGTTTTTGCTAACTTGTTAATTTGGGTTTATGGGCGGGAGTGATTTGGGCAACAGCCCGGGAAAGTGTGACCTACCGGGGGGGGAGGGAGGTTGGCGCGGATGGTTTACGCGGCGACCGGCGGGTTCTCATCCGAAGCGAGGGGGAAGCTCAAGACAACCGACGTTCCCGCGCCATCGGTCCGGCTGCCGATTGTGAGCGTGCCACTGTGGTGCTCCATTATAAGTTTGACGATGGTGAGTCCCAGCCCCATGCCGCCGCCGCGGACTTTGTAACGGCCCGTCGAGTGGTGAAGCGGGTTTTCGAGGGAGTAATAGGGGATAAGCACATCCCGCAACTTGTCCGCCGGTATCCCATCCCCTTCGTCGGCCACTTCGATATGAACCAAGCCGCCGCTGATGTGTCTCCGGACGCGGATGGTTTTGCCGTCCGGCGTGAATTTGACGGCGTTGGAAAGCACCTCGTCCAGCGCCTGCTGGATCATTGCGCGGTTTCCCCGCACGGTGGCGTGATGCGGGATGTCCCACATGTCCGCTTCTATCCTGATGTTCCGCCGTTCCCCATCGAGATTGGCCCGCGCGTGTTCCAGCGCCTTGGAAAGGTTGCGGTGGATGGGATCGTATGTAAAACATTTTTCGGCGCCGGTCCAGGCCATGTCCGCGATCAGCGTGGTGGCATTGACGACCCGGTCGAACGACGCCATCGTTTTGAGCAGCGCGCCGCGCACATACTCGATCCGCGCGCCCATGGGGCCGGCGATTTCGATCTCCCTGAGCAGCGTTTCCACCAATCGCAGGTTCGTCAGCGGCGTGCGGAGTTCATGCGAAGCGATGGTGGTGAAATAGGCGTGTGATTTTTGCAAAGTCGCCTCGCGGGTGACATCGCGTTTGACCGCGACGAAGTTCAGGATGGCGCCGGACGCGTCCGTAATGGGGGAGATGGTCATGTCTTCCTCATACAGCGACCCGTCCTTCTTGCGGTTGACGAGCCGTCCGCGCCAGATCAGCCCCGCGTTAACCGCCCGCCAGAGGTCTTCGTAGAAGGCGCGGTCATGGCGGCCGCTTTTGAGAATCCGCGGGTTTTTCCCGCAGACCTCATCGGCGCGGTAGCCGGTGATCAGCTCAAATGCCGGGTTGGCGTATTCGATCAGCCCGTTGGCGCCGGTGATGACCACCGCGTCGCCGGCGTATTTCACGGCGGTTGCCAGCCGCGCGCTTTCGGCTTCGGCTTGCGTCCGGCGGATGTCGGTTTTTTCGAGGAGCTTGGCGGTAACGACGATAATGCCGGTGAAAAACACCATCAACCATGTGGTATGTATCGCTTCTTCGCTGGCGATGTCCAGAAACCCCGCATTCATGCTGGCGGTAACGGCATAGTCGAGGACAGGCATGATGACGATGGACGGAAGGAGCACGCGCCGCGCAAGGACGCCGCCCGCCGTATCGCTTATCAGGATGGCGGTGAGGCCGTTGGCGGGGCGGGCAAACAGGATGGCGGCCGTCAGCGCCAGAAAGCCGATTGTGGCGTGAAAGGCTATCGCCGAGCTTTCGGGAATAAAATGGAGGAAATGGGGAACGCCGTTGATGTGGCCGATGAACGTGAGCAGCGACGTTACCCCGGCCACCAGCAGCGCGGCATGGCCGGGCTGGATTCCGCGCCATGCCCGCGCGTCGACAGCCAGGATGGCCGTACCCGCCAAAACCAGGTTCAGCGCCGCCAGCGGGGAGGGCCGTCCGGGATGCGTGTTAAACAGCGCGCCGGGGCTTTCCGTTATCAACAGTTGGTCGATGCCGATGTTCCATCCCGCAAGGTATTCAACGAGGGTAAGTACCCCTATCAGAATGGCCGTGGAGGAACAGAGGCGCGCCGCCAGGCGGAAGGCCGGATTATGCATTCTTTTTATCTGGATCATCCAGACCGATGCCGCAAGCAAAATGAAACCGGCCGCGAGGTTTACCTTCATGGCCGGCAAACCCGGAAGAATGCTTTTCAGGAACGTGACGTCGAACAGCCATCCCGCGATGACGGAAATTCCGAGGAGCAGGACGGCGATGCCGAGAATTTCCGAGAGGGCCTCGAACAGCCGGGCCAAGCGGGAATTGTCCGCCGCCCCCCCACTGGATGATATGGGGATACTGCCGGTCAAAGGTATCGATTGCGCCATGTTTTGCCCTCGGAAATCTCGGAAATTCGGAAGTCAGCCATTTATGCTATACGCGTTATGACAATTTGTCCATGACCCCAAAGTATCAGCGGGTACATCCTCTCCATCTCCAGGTTCGGCGTGCGGTTTGGAAATGAATTTATCCGATGAACCGCCTGACCCGCGGGAGGAAATCGACCTTGTCGATTTTTTTAGTGATGAAATCATCCGCGCCCAGTTTGAAGACCGTATCCCGTATCTCCATGCCGAATTCGCCGCTGACCGCGATCACCGGAATATCCGCCATGTCGGGACGGCCTTTAACATTTCTTAAAAGTTCAAGCCCGTCCATGACCGGCATCTTGATGTCGGTGATGATCAAATGCGGGCGCACGGCCGCCATCATATCCAGCGCTTCCTCCCCATTTTCCGCCTCGATGATGGTGGCATTCATATCCTTCAGAAGGAGTATTTGCAGATACCGGAAATTCCTGTCGTCGTCCACCAGCAGGATTTTGGGGCTGACGTGCGGCAGCTTCAGGCAGAAGAGGCACCCGTTGCCGGGGGTGCAGTCGACCTCCAGATCCCCTCCGTGCAGCTCAATGATGTCTTTGACCAGCGGCAGGCCGAAACCGGTGCCGATTTCACCGGCGGTTCCCGGCGTGGAGGTTTTTTTATCGTAATCGAAAATATGCTTAAGCAAATCCGGCTGGATGCCCGGGCCGGTATCGCGGACGCAAACGGTTGACGGGCTTTCCGCCGCGAGGGAGATGGTTATCCGGTCGCCGCTTGAGCAGAACTTTATGGCGTTGGTTACGAGGTTTTGGACCGCCTCGGCCAGCAGCGTCTTATCCCCGTAAATGCGGCTGTTTTCCGGTATCGCATTTTCCATTTTAATTCCCTTTTGCCGGGCGAGGTGGGAATAATCGGCGGCCATCTTCGCGCCCAGATATCTGGCGTCGAAGAACTGTTTGTTGAGTTTCAGTTGGCCTGTTTTGAACCTGCTGATGGTCAACAGGTCGTCGATGAGGGAGACCATCTGTCTGCCGGATTCTATTCCCCTGTCCAATATCAGTTTTGCGCCCTCATTTAACGGTTCGGCGCCGTCATGCCGCACCAATTTCAAAAATCCGATCATCGAGGTCAGCGGGGTTTTCAGGTCGTGCGATACCAGCGCGACGAACTTGTCCTTGAGCCGCGTGGCTTCTTCAGCTTTTTCTTTCGCCTCAAGGAGGGCCTGCTCCGCCTCCTTGCGCTCGGTTATATCCTGGATAATGGCGATTACGTACCGCAGCGTTCCGTCTTCCGCCCGCACCGATGAAGCGGTGAGATCGCCCCAGACGATGCCGCCGTTTTTGTGGATGTATCTTTTTTCCAGGTGGAAGAAATCGATTTCGCCGGCGCGCAGTTTTTTAGAAAGAACCAAATTTGGCTCGATGTCGCCGGGATGGGTGATTCCCTTGAAATCGTGCGCCAGCAGTTCCTTTTCGGAGTAGCCGATCATGTCGCAAAATGCCCTGTTGACCTTCATGTATTTGTAATCGGGGCCCAGCACGTTGACGCCCACCTTTGAATAATCGAAGATGCCCCTGAACTGCTCTTCGCTTCCGCGCAGGGCTTCCCCGGATTTTTTGTGTTCCTCTATATGGATAACGAAGGGGCGGTAAATGAAGAAGTACAGCGCGGGCGTGACTAGCAAAACAAGCGTGGAGGCGTCCAGCAATGCTTCCTGAAAAGGCGAGAGCGGCAGAAACCTGTGCAGAAAAAGCATGTAGGCGATTTCGACGGAAAATATCGAGGTGACGACGAGGAATAAAAGCCTCGCCGGCGAAGGGTAAACCGGGCCTGCGGATTCCGCACCGCGCTTTATCCCGGCGGATTGCCGAACATCGTCTTTTTCCCTCATGGGTGCATTTTAGCCCATCTCTTCCTGGTGAAAACAATTTGTTCCAAAACTCCGGTCATCCTGAGGGAGCGTTGGCGACCGAAGGATCTCTTTCCGGAAATAGATTCTTCGCTGCGCTCAGAATGACAAAGCTTTCGCTTACAATGATATGAAGCAGACTCAGGATGCCGTCGATCCCTTGTCATTTGGGGAGTGCGCTTTCATCAGTACCGCCGCCACCGCCGCCCAGAAGAGCGCGGTAACGGCAAGCGGCGCGATGTGGAAGGGGAAGTTCCCCGCCCCGTTGAGCGCGATCACCCAAAAACCGCCGATGGCGCCGGGCAGCAGCGGCGCGTTCGGGCGCGGGAGGGGGTGGCGGCCGCGGCGGAGAAGCGCCGCGCCGTGGCGGTACATCCATAGAAGCAGCAGGAGGCCAAAGGGGAGCGCCGCCAACAGCCCCCCTTCGGCCAGAAGCTGGAGATAGTCGTTGTGCGCCTGGTGCGCGGGGCGGTCCGGCAGGCGCAGGGGAGGGGCGTCGAACCAGACGGCGCGGCGGTATTCCTCGAAGTGCGCGTAAAAAAAGCCCGGCCCCTTGCCGATAAGCGGCGCGCCCCGGAACATCATCAGGCAGGCTTCATTCTGCATCCGCCGTTCGTCCATCGAATGCCGCTTGAGCAGTTTGGTGGTATCGTCCTGCCGGGCATAGGCGGTTGCCGCCACGGCGATAAGCAGCAGCGCCATCGCCCAGCTTGCCGCCAGCTTGGGCGCGGCCGCTTTATTCCCCTCCGCCGGACGGCGCAGGGTGAAGTACAAAAGCATCGCCCCCAGCACCGCGCCAAGCGCCAGAAGGGCGCCGAGGTTTTGCGTGAAGGCTATCGGCGCAAGCAGAAAAATGCCCCGCAATGTCCATGCCACGGTATCGCGCCGTGTGGAGCCAAGCATGAAAAAGGCGTAGGCCAGCGGCACGAACGAGGCGAGAAAAGGGGCCAGCATGTTCGGGCTGTCCATGAAGCCGGCTACCAGATAGCGGCGGTAAATATTGTGAAACGCGGGATCGAGGCTCTGGAAGAACGGGTCGTACCCGGCGTATTGCGCGATGCCCAGCACGCCGTTGAACACCGCGGCAATGATGAACCGCTTCGTCCATTCAAATGCGGTTTCCGCCGTGATGGCGTTGCAAAAGGCGAGGAACAGGATGCCCCCCAGAGCCACGTTAATGACGGCGGAAGGACTGCCGCCGTTCAGCGACAGCGACAGGAGCAGCGCCGCCGCGCCGCAGACGAACAGGATGAAATCGGTTGTGAGGCCGTGCGGGGAGAGGGAACCTCCTTCTTCGCGGGTGATGCGCCCGTGGAGCCAGAGCAGCAATACTCCCGCTCCCGCCAGTTGGAACAGCTCTTCGCGGAAGGCGCGGTATGGCTCGTCCGCCCACGGCACATAGGCGATGGGTGACAGGAGCAACAGCCCTTTGAGCAGCCATTCGCGCAGCCGGATGATGGTCACGCCCCCTCCAGATAATCGGCCAGAAAGCCAAAGTTTTCCCGCCGCAGCGCGTCGATTATCTCGCGCTTCCGGCCGGCGTCGCGCGCGGCGAACGGCGTTTTCAGCGCCGGCCCGTCTCTATCGATGGCGGCCCCCCGCCACCGTTCCGGCGGCACGGTTTTAAAGAATGATTCCAGCAGTTCCGTGACGGCGTTTTTCGGGGCGAACGGCGCGTAACCGGAAAAGTGGTTATACGCAATGATGAGGGGGGGGCCGAGCGCTCCCCGCCCGAAGGCGGCGCGCGCGGCCGCGGGCTGGTACTGGCGCAGATCGTTCCATCCCTCGGCGTCGGCCGCTTTTTGTGACAGGAAAAAGGCGGCGTTGTAAGCCTCCAGCGCGTCGTCGAACCTTCCATCCAGCGCCCGGTTTTGTCCCAGCAGCATCAGGGCGGCGCCATCGGCGCGGATGGCGAGCGCGTTTTTAAGGGCCGCTTCCCCTTCGATCAGCGGCAGCCGCGCATCGGAGCCGGAGGCCGCCATCGCCTCTTTTTGCAGGGCGGCGGCCAGGAAGCGATGCGCCGCGGGGTTGGCGCACGCGTACCGTGATGCCGGGCGCAGCAGTTCCGCCGCGCCGGGATTGTTTCCTTCGTGGAGGCGTTTGCCGCTCTTCAAGTACACTTCGCCCACCTGCCGCTGGAACAGGAAAAACGCGATGCCCGCAAAGGCAAGGGCGAGCGCGGCGGCGGCGATCCGGTTTTTCATCGATCCTTTCATTTCGGTCCGGCCCCCATTCTACCTTAACCGCGGGCGCGCCCGCGCGGGCTTGTTGGCGAACAGGCGGCGGCTATGTTATCGTGTAAAAAAATCTGGCGTTTAAGGGGAAGTATGGCGTTGAACAGGAGCTACAAAAGCCCTTCGCGGTCGGCGGGGTTGGCCCCCGGCGAATTGGTGCATATCGGCGAACAGCACAGCGCCGTCACCGGCATAACCATCTTCGATTTCAACGCCGAGCAGTATACCGAAACGAAGATCGCCTCCGTGGACGATTGCGCGCCGTTCCGCGACGTGCCGACCGTCACCTGGATCAACGTCGTCGGCATTCACGATGTCGAGGTGATTGAAAAGCTCTGCACCGCCTTCGGCCTGCATCCCCTCGTCATCGAAGACATTCTCAACACCAGCCAGCGCCCCAAAGTGGAAGACTACGGCGATTATCTGTACATCGTTCTCAAGACGTTCCAGTTCGATGAAGCCACGGCGGAACTGGGGGCGGAGCAGGTATCGATCATATTGGGGCACGGTTTCGTGATCTCGTTTGAAGAACGCAAAAGCGCGGTGCTGGAGCCGGTGCGCGACCGCATCCGCCGCGACAAAGGGCGCGTGCGGCGGCATGGGCCGGACTACCTGGCGTATACGCTGCTGGACTCCATTGTGGACAGCTATCTGGTGCGCCTTGAGGAACTGGAGGAGGACATGGACCTCCTTGAAGACTCGATAACCGAAGGGGATGCGGGGGATGTTATCGGGCCGTTGCACAGCCTCAAGCAGGCGCTGATCGAAATGCGCAAATCGGTGTGGCCGTTGCGCGACAGCGTGGGGATTGTCGGACGCAGCGGGGGGCAACTGTTCCATGAAGGGACGCGCGTATACCTGCGCGACCTCTACGACCACACCAATCTCGTGATCGACACCATTGAAACGTTCCGCGATACCCTGTCGGGGCTGATGGACATCCACCTCACCAGCATGAGCATCCGGACGAACGAGGTGATGAAGATACTCACCATCATCGCCACCATCTTCATCCCGCTCACCTTTTTGGCGGGGGTGTACGGCATGAACTTTAAACATCTGCCCGAACTGGACTGGCACTACGGCTACGCCACGTTCTGGGCCATCTGTTTCACCGTCACCGGGGTGATGCTCTACTATTTCCGCAAAAACCGCTGGCTGTAAACGCGGACGCAAAACGGTTTTATCGGCCCCCGTATTCTGGTATGGTAAGGGGCTATGAAAAAGCGGATTAGCGGCAATGAACTGCGGAAGCTGTTCATCGATTACTTCGTCTCGAAACAGCACCGGCTGGTGCGCAGCTCCAACCTCGTCCCGTCGGCCGACCCGACGCTGCTGTTCACCAATTCGGGCATGGTCCAGTTCAAGGACCTGTTCATCGGCAAGGAAACGCGCGACTACACCCGCGCCGTAACCTCGCAAAAGTGCCTGCGCGTTTCGGGCAAGCACAACGACCTCGAAGAGGTGGGCCGCACCCGCCGCCACAACACGTTCTTCGAGATGCTGGGGAACTTTTCCTTCGGCGATTACTTCAAGGAAGACGCCATCGCGTTCGCGTGGGAATTCTTCGTCGACGTGCTGAAAATTCCGGCGGACAAGCTGTGGATCACCGTATACGAGAAAGACGACGAGGCCGGCAAAATCTGGCAAAAAATCGCCGGCGTGCCGCAAGACCGCATCGTCGCGCTGGGGGAAAAAGACAACTTCTGGAGCATGGGACCCACCGGCCCCTGCGGCCCGTGCAGCGAAATACACATCGATAACGGCCCCGCCAAAGGGTGCGGCCGCCCGGAGTGCAACGTGGCCTGCCACTGCGACCGCTACGAAGAGATATGGAACCTCGTCTTCATGCAGTACAACCGCGCCGCCGACGGCGGCATGACGCCGCTGGCAAAACCCTGCATCGATACCGGCATGGGGCTGGAGCGGCTTGCCTCGGTTTTGCAGGACGTCGATTCCAATTTCGATACCGACCTTATCCGCCCAGTGATCGCCCGCGCCGAAGACGTGCTGGGCAAACAGTACGGCCTCAACCGCGAGAGCGATATCTCGTTCCGCGTCATCGGCGATCACACGCGGGCCGCCGCGTTCCTCATCACCGAAGGCATTCTGCCCAGCAACGACGACCGCGGCTATGTGCTGCGCCGCCTGATGCGCCGCGCCATGCGCCACGGCAAGATGCTGGGGGCGTCCGAACCGTTCCTCTACCAGGTCATCGGCTCGGTGATCGACAACTTCAAGGAGACCTATCCCGAACTGCGCGAGGCGGAAGGGACGATGGCGAAAATCATCAAGAGCGAAGAGGAGCGCTTCGGGCGGACGCTTGAAACCGGCCTGAAGATACTGCACGACATCATCGACAGCGCCCGCGCCAAGAAGAGCGCGTATGTGGACGGCAAAGAGATATTCAAGCTGTACGACACCTATGGCTTTCCGCTTGATCTCGCGGGGGACGTGATACACGACGCCGGCCTCGGATTCAACAAGGCGGAGTTCGACGCCGAGCTGGGAAGCCAGCGCGAGCAGGCACGCAAGGGGGCCAAACACGCCGCCGCCGAAACGCCCGCCAAGTACAAGGGGCTGGATACCGAAAAGACCGTCTTCACCGGTTACGCCTCGGCGGAAGAAGACGCCGTGGTGAAAGTCTTGATAAAAGGGGACGCCCGCGCCGACCGCTTGGCGAAAGGGGACAAAGGCGAGATCATCCTCGATAAGACCCCGTTCTACGCCGAATCGGGCGGCCAGATGGGGGATCGCGGCGTCATCGAGGCCGACAGCGGCATGGCCCGCGTGATCGATACCCGGAAGGCGCTCGACATGACCGCGCACGTTGTGGAGGTGATGGACGGCGAATTCAAGGCCGGGCAGCGCGTCCACGCGAAGCTGTATGGCGACGAGCGGGCCGCCACCCGGCGCAACCATACCGCCACGCACATGCTGCAGGCCGCCCTGCGGCAGGTGCTGGGCGAGCACGTCAAGCAGTCCGGCTCGGCGGTGAACCACGAGCGGCTCCGCTTCGACTTCTCGCACTACACAGCCACCACGCACGAAGAGTTGCGCGAAGTCGAGAACATCGTGAACCGGATGATACGGGAAGACCTGCCGGTCGCCACCGTGGAGATGGATGTGGAAAAGGCGATGGACGGCGGGGCGACCGCGCTGTTCGGCGAAAAGTACGGCGCGTCCGTGCGCGTGGTGGAAATGCCCGGCTTCTCGAAAGAACTCTGCGGCGGCACGCACGCCGCCAGCGCCGGCCAGATCGGCGTGTTTAAAATCATTGCCGAAACCGGCGTCGCCGCCGGCATCCGCCGCATCGAGGCGGTCACCGGCGAAAAGGCGTTCGAGTATTTCGCCGAGTTGGAAGCGAAGCTGAAAGAAGTATCCGGCATGGTGAAGTGCCGCCCCGAAGACGCGCCCGACCGGGTGCAAAAACTGCTCGACAAGGGCAAGGAACTGGAAAAAACCGTCAAGAAGCTGCAAAACGAAAAAGCGCGCGGCGGCGCCGGGGGCGAAGCGGCCGGCGAAGAGCGCGAGGTTAAAGGGGTCAAGGTGCGGTTCCGCAATTTTGGCGAGATGGACGGCGGCTCGCTGCGCGAACTGGTGGACGAGATGAAAGTGAAAATCGGCTCCGGCGTTATCGCCGCGGGCTGCGTGAGCGGCGGCAAGGCGGCGATCTGCATCGGCGTCACCAAAGACCTCGTGGGCAAGCTGCAGGCCGGGGCCATCGTGAAAGAAGCGGCCGCCATCACCGGCGGCGGCGGCGGGGGACGGCCCGATATGGCGCAGGCGGGCGGCCCGGACGGAACCAAGCTGGACGACGCGCTTCGCGCCGTCTCCGGCATCGTGGAAAAAATGCTCGGCTGACGATGGAATGCCTCATCGTCTTCGCCAAGGCCCCGGTGGCGGGTGAGGTGAAGACGAGGCTTGCGGCCACCGCGCCGCTTTCGCCCGAAGACGTTTGCGCGCTCTATGAAGCGTTTCTCAACGATGTCCTCCAATGCGCCGCCAACAGCCGCGCGGGCAAAATTTTCCTGAATTACACGCCCGCCTCCGCCGGGCAACGGATGGCCGCCATCGCGCAAAGATATTTTGCCGCCGGCCGCCTCGTCATGATGCCGCAGGCGGAAGGCGTCTTTTCAGAGCGGATCGCCGCCTCTTTCGCCACGGCGGAAAAAATGGGGGCCGCGCGGCTGGTGATGATCGGCAGCGACAGCCCACATCTGCAAAGCCGCATAGTGGACGCCGCGTTCGCCACGCTGCACGGGAACGGCGCGGCGCTCGGCCCCTCCGGCGAAGGGGGTTTGTATCTCATCGGATTGCGCGCGGGCATACGCCCCGATTGGGAAAAAGTTTTTGGCGGCGGGGCGGAACTTGTGAACCTCTGCCGCGAGATAGTGCGTCTCGGCGGCACGGTGAATTTACTGGAAGAACTCACCGACGTGGATGTGGCAACTGATTTGGTCACGGCCGCGGCGTTGATTGAAGCAATGGCGCTGGCGGAGCGGCGGGGGGAGTTTCCCCAATATACGGCGGACGAATTGAAACGGCTAAAATTGACGATTGGCCGTAACGGCGGCACCCGTGATAAAGTTTTAACAAGGGATGGCTAAAAAAGCGGTGGTGCTCCTTTCCGGCGGCGCGGATAGCGCCACGGCGCTGGCGTGCGCCCGGCGCGACGGCTTCGAGCCGTGCGCGCTCACCATCGACTACGGGCAGCGCCACCGCGCCGAGCTGGCGATGGCCGCGAAACAGGCGGCCCGTTTCGACGCCAGGCATCTGCTGCTGAACGCCGACCTGCGGCCTATCGGCGGCTCGGCCCTCACCGCCGATATCGATGTGCCCGCCGGGCGTTCGGCGGGGGAAATGGCGGATGGCATCCCGGTCACCTACGTTCCCGCGCGCAACACCATCTTCCTCGCGCTCGCGCTCGGCTGGGCCGAAAGCCTTGGCGCGGGCGATATCTACATCGGCGTCAACGCGCTGGACTACAGCGGCTATCCCGACTGCCGTCCGGAGTACATAGAGGCGTTCGAGAAGATGGCGCGGCTGGCGACCAAGATGGGGGTGGAAGGAAAGACGGCGATAAAAATCCACACGCCGCTCATCGGCCTCACCAAGGCGGAAATATTCCAGTTGGGGGACGCATTGGAAGTCGATTTCAGCCTGACGCACAGCTGCTACTCCCCCGCGCCGGACGGCAAAGCGTGCGGCCGGTGTGATAGCTGCCTGATCCGCCTCAAGGGGTTCAAAGAGGCGGGCATCGAAGACCCGCTTGACTACGCGGTGGGGAAATGATCGGCGTCCTGCTCACCAGCACTTGCTGGTATGAGGGGATCACGAAAGAGGTTTTCGGCGCGCGCGTGGAAGAACTGGTGAACTGCATCCTCAGCGTCAAGCGGCATGTCCGCCAGCCGTATGAGCTGATAATCGCCGATAACTCGCCGCCCGACAAGATTCCGACCGAGAAGATTCTGGGGTTTTGCCCGGAGCGGACGCTTTTTCTCCGCGGCACCGTCAACCCCGGCAAGAACGCGGGGGAGGCCACGCTGGTGCGCGACGGGCTGCACCTTTCGCACGCGCGGGGGCACCGCCACTGTTTCAAGCTTACCGGCCGGTACTTTGTCGACGGCGATTTTATGATCGATGACGGCGTTGCCGCGCTGGAAAAAAGCGGGCGGAAGATGCTGGCGAAGCTGTTGGGGAGGCCGATGCGCGATTCCAAGGATGCCGTTGGCCACCCGCTGTACGCGCAAAACAAGGATAACGGCAACTACCTGATGGGGGCCGCCACGCAGTGCTTCATCGCCGACCCCGCGTGGATCGTGCAAAGCGGGGCGTTCCAAAAAGAATATCTCTACCGCGAAATACCGTGGGTGAACTATGAGCAGACGTTTTGGCACTGCCTTGACCACGCGCAGATACTTCACTGGCCGCAGTTGCCCATTGGCGGCTTTGTGGGAAACCGCGGGATGGGGATACCGGTTCAACTGCTGTTGCAAGGCGCGGGGAGCGCGCAGTTTGAGCAGTTCGCAACGCCTGCCGATATTCCCGCCGTCGATATCTCATCGCTGCTGAAGGGGTGAACAATGCCGAAACCGCCATGCCGGGTATGTAACAGGGCATCGGAGGTTTTTTACCGGGATGCCCGCACGTTTTACCGCTGCGGCAACTGTTCGCTCATTTTTACCAACGAAACCGCGCCGCCTCCTGAACAGGAGAAACATTACAAATCGCAGTGGGGAAACCAGCAGTCCGAGTTTTGGAAAGAACAGGCGGAGGCGATTCTGCAAATCATCCGGCGGTATCACGAGCCGCGCCACATCCTCGATTTCGGCGCGGGCAGCGGCGCGCTCACCGATGAATTACGCAAGCGGGGGCTGGATTGCACACCGCTGGAGCCGATGCTGCACGGGTTCCTGAAAGATCAAAAATATTTCCATAAATTCGATGTGATCGTCGGCGTGGAAGTCATCGAGCACCTGCCGAACCTGTGGGATGAGTTGCGCGAGATGGAAAAAGTTCTCGCCCCCGGCGGCATCATGCTCTTCACCACGCTGTTGACCGAGGCCTTTATCAACGCGCCCGACGCCGCCGCGCGGTTCAAGGAGTGGTGGTATAAGGACGACCAGACGCACGTTACGTTCTTCGGCTACCGCTCGCTGGAGGTGTTGGGCGATATCGCCGGTTACGATGTGGACGTTGTTGTCGACAAAGTGATCGTATTTAAAAAGAAGAGCGGAAATCTATTCGTAGCGTAGCGCTTCCCGGTTTTGTCATTCTGAGTGCAACGAAGAATCCCTGGTCGGGGTAGGTGCGACTTCAGTCGCACAATCGGCCCGTAGGGCCGATCTCTCTCTTGGCGCTTCGCGCCAATGTGCGACTGAAGTCGCACCTACCCGGAAAGATATCCCTCGCCTGCGGCTCAGGATGACAAGCGCGAGGCATCATTCGTAGCGTAGCGCTTCGGCGGGGTCGAGGCGGCTGGCGTTCCACGCGGGGTAGACCGCCGAGAGGGCGCTGATGGCGAGCGCGCTGGCGGAAATCAACAGGAAGTCCATCGGGTCCATCGTTACCGCCAGCGTTTTTGCGCTGTAGATGTCCGACGGGATTTTGATGAACTGGTATTTTTGCAGCGCGATGCAAAGTCCGTAGCCCAGGACGTTCCCCGCCACGGTTCCCATCAGGCCGATCAGGAATCCTTCCATGAAAAAGATGCGCATGATCATCCGGCGCGTGGCTCCCATCGATTTCAGGATGGCGATGTCGCGCCCTTTTTCCATCACCACCATGATCATCGT
The DNA here is from genome assembly GCA_016217735.1 of Nitrospinota bacterium. Lineage (NCBI taxonomy): Bacteria > Pseudomonadati > Nitrospinota > Nitrospinota bacterium. The sequence continues at coordinate 33,460 of JACRGQ010000048.1, read as the reverse complement.
GCTGACGATGTTGAACGCCGCCACGAACACGATGAGCACGAGGATGATGAAGATCGCGGTTTTTTCCAGTTTAAGCGCGTAAAAAAGATTTTGGTTCATCTCCATCCAGTCGCGGGCGTAATAGGGGAGACCGAGGCTTTTTTCCAGTTGGCGGGCGATATCGGCGGCGGCGTAGATGTCGTCCACTTTCACCTCCACGCCCGATACCCGGTCCGGCATGTTCATGAATTCCTGCGCGGCGGCCAGCGATACCACCACCATGCCGCTGTCGTACTGGTACATCCCGGAGTGGAATGTTCCCGCCACGCGGAACTTTTCGATCTTCGGCGCCATCCCCATCGGCGTCATCCGCCCTTTGGGGCTGATGAGGTTCACCGAGTCCCCCGGCATCACGCCGAGCGTGTGGGCCAGCGCGTCTCCCAGTATCACGCCGCTGCGGGTGAACTCGCCATCGGCGTAGTGCGTGGTGAGCGCCGTTTTCATGTCGCCGTCCCGCATATAGCGGCGCAGGTCGGTAACTTCCGCTTCCGCCGTTGGATCGACGCCGCGCAGCACCGCCCCCGCCGAGCGGGCGTCGGAAGAGGCCAGCATTTCGCCGTAGATGTACGGCGCGGCGGCCTTCACGCGGGGGTTTTCTTTGACTTTTTTGACCACCGCTTCGTGATCCTTTATGTTCGATTCGAACGAGTTGAGGATGACGATGTGGGAGTAGGTGCCGAGGATTTTGTCGCGCAGTTCGTTCTGCATGCCGGTCATGACGGATATGACGACGATGAGCGCCATCACCCCCACGGCGATGCCGCCGACGGAAATCCAGGTGATGAGGGAGATAAAGGCCTGCCGCCGCTTCGCCTTGAGGTAGCGCAGGCTCATGAACAGTTCAAACATCATATCGCGCAATCATACCGCATGCGGGGGGCGTGGGGGAAATGGGGGGGGATGAGCGGTGGGTACACAATTTATTGTGTACATTGGCGCGTCAGCGCCAAGAGGTTTCGGCCCGCGGGGCCGATGTACACAATAAATTGTGTACCCACCCGGGAAAAAACGGCGGACTACTTGCGGATGGCGTTGCGGATTTTCAGCCGCAGCGCGTTGAGCCGGATGAAGCCGGTGGCGTCGGAGTGCTGGTAGGTGCCGCCCGCCTCGAAGGTGGCGACCTTTTCGGCGTAGAGCGAGTTCTTGCTCCTGCGCCCCATCACGGTGACGTTCCCCTTGTAGAGCTTCAGCCGCACGTCGCCGTTAACCACGCTTGCCGCGTCGTCGAACAGGCGCTGGAGCATTTCGCGCTCGGGGCTGAACCAGAAGCCGAAGTAGATCATCCGCGCGTAGCGCGGCATCAGTTCGCGCCGGATGGCGCCGATCTCGGCGTCCTGCGTGATGGCGGTAAGCGCCACCCGCGCCTCGTGCAGGATGGTGCCGCCGGGGGTTTCGTACACGCCGCGGCTCTTCATGCCGGTAACGCGGTTTTCCACCACGTCGGCGCGGCCGATGCCGTTCCTGCCGCCGATGGCGTTGAGCCTGTCGATGATCTGGTAGGGCGAATATTTCACGCCGTCGATGCTCACTGGATTGCCGTTCTTGAAACCGATCTCGATATAGGCGGGCTTGTTGGGGGCTTTTTCGGGACTTACCGTCAGCAGGAACATATCCTCTTTATATGCGTTCCACGGGTCTTCCAGCACGCCCCCTTCGTAGGAGATGTGAAAGAGGTTGCGGTCGCTGCTGTACGGCTTCGCCGCGGTGACCGGCACCGGGATGCCGTGTTTCTTCGCGTAGGCCAGCAGCTCGGTGCGCGAGCTCAAATCCCATTCGCGCCACGGGGCCACCACTTTCAGTTGCGGGGCCAGCGCGGCGTAGGTGAGCTCGAAGCGTACCTGATCGTTCCCTTTGCCGGTCGCGCCGTGCGCCACGGCATTGGCATTTTCCTTCAGGGCGATACGCACCTGTTCCTTGGCGATGAGCGGGCGGGCGATGGAGGTGCCCAGCAGGTAGCGTTCTTCGTAGATCGCGCCCGCGCGCAGCATCGGGAAGATGAAGTCTTTGGCGAATTCCTCGCGCAGGTCGCTGATGAGGCACTTCAACGCGCCGGTCCGCTTGGCCTTGGCGGGAACGCCCCCCAGCTCTTCCTTCTGGCCGATGTCGGCGGCGAACGCCACCACATCGTAACCGCGCTCTTCCTTGAGCCACTTCAGGATGACGGAGGTATCAAGCCCCCCGGAATAGGCGAGAACAACTTTTTCAGCCATCGGTCATGTATCTCCCACAAATAGTTTGAGCACCGCCTTTTGGGCGTGCAGTTTGTACTCGGCTTGGTCGAAGACCACGGATTGCGGGCCGTCGATCACGTCGGCGGCGATCTCTTCGCCCCGGTGGGCCGGCAGGCAGTGCATCACGATGCAGCCGGACGCCGCCTTTTTCAGCAGCGCTTGGTCGATGATGTATCCCGCGAAATCATTGCGGCGTTTTTTTGTTTCGGCTTCCTGCCCCATGCTCACCCATACGTCGGTGTAGAGCGCGTCGGCGTTTTTGGCGGCTTCGGCCGGTTTGCCGGTCAGCGTCAGCTTCGCGCCTGTTTTCTTGGCGATGTCCAGCGCGGTCTTCCAAACGTCCTCGGCGGGGCGGTAATTTTTCGGCGTTGCCACCGCCACCGAAACGCCGAGCAACGCGCCGCCCAGAATGAGCGAGTGCGCCACGTTGTTGCCGTCGCCGATGTAGGCCAAGGTCAGCCCCTTGAGCGTTTTTTTATTGTCCAGCAGCGTCGCGTAGTCGGCGATGGCCTGGCAGGGGTGGTATTTGTCGGTCAGCGCGTTGATGACCGGGATGCTGGCGTACTGGGCCAGCGCTTCCACGTCGTCCTGCGCGAAGGTGCGCACCACCAGCCCGTCCAGATAGCGGCTCATCACCTTGGCGGTGTCGTGATGCGTTTCGCCGCGCGTGAGTTGTATTTCGTCCGGACGGAGGTTCACCACATGCCCGCCGAGCTGGTACATTCCCGCCTCGAAGGCGGTGCGGGTGCGGGTGGAGCTTTTGGTGAAAATCAGCCCGATGGTTTTGCCCGTCAGCGGTTTTTTGCCATCCGGCTTTTTTTTCATCTTCACCGCTTCGTTCACCAGATGGCGCACGGTCTCCGGGGTGTGGTCGGAAAGCTTCAGGAAGTCTTTGTGCATAGCACTTCCCCCAAAATCCTGATGGCCTTGTCCATTTCCTTTTGCGTCACGTTCAGCGCGGGAACCATCCGCAGCACGTTATCGCCCGCGCCGATGATGAGCAGCCCCTTGGCCCGGCAGGCGGCGATGACGGGGGCGGCCGGCTGATCCAGCTCTATGCCGATCATCAGGCCCATGCCGCGCACTTCCCTGATGGTGGGGGCGATGGTTTTAAGCTGGTTCAGCCGTTTGAAGACGTGGCGGCTTGTCTTCGCAACGTGCGCGAGCAGCTTTTTTTGTTTGATGGAGTCCATCACCGCCAGCGCCGCCGTGCAGGCGAGCGGGTTGCCGCCGAAGGTGGATGCGTGCGTGCCGGGGCCGAAGTGGGCCATGATTTCCGGCTTCGCCAGCATCACGCCGATGGGAAAGCCGCCCCCCAGCCCCTTGGCCAGCGTCATGATGTCCGGCGCCACGCCGTAGTGCTGGTAGCCGAACCATTTGCCGGTGCGGCCAAAGCCGGTTTGCACTTCGTCGAATATCAGCAGTATTCCTTCCCTGTCGCAAAGTTGCCGCGCCTGTTTCACGAAGGCTTTGTCCGCTGCGCGCACGCCCCCTTCGCCTTGCAGCACTTCCATGATGATGGCGGCGGTCTTTGGGGTGATTGCCTTTTCGAGCGCGGCGAAATCGTTGTAGGCAACGTGGGAGAATCCCGGCACCAGCGGCGCGAACCCGTTTTGGTATTTCGTTTGGCCGGTGGCGGAAAGCGCGCCGTAGGTCCGCCCGTGGAACGAGCCGAGCATCGAGATGATCTCGAAGCGCCCCGTCTGTTTGTCGTGGTGGTATTTGCGCGCAAGCTTGAGGGCCGATTCCACCGCTTCCGCGCCGCTGTTCACGAAGAGCGCCTGCGAGGGGAAGGCCAGCTTCGTCAGTTCGCGCGCCAACAGCCCCTGCGGCAGCGTGTAGAAGAGGTTGCTGGTGTGCATCAGCTTCGCGGCCTGCTTGAGCGCTTTCACCACCGCCTGCGGCGCGTGGCCGATGGCGTTCACGGCGATGCCCGCCGCCATGTCGAGGTATTTTTTCCCTTCGGGGTCGGTCACTTCGGAGCCTTTGCCGGAGAGTATCGCCAGCGGCACCCGCCCGTAGTTGGGGGCCACATGTTTTTTGTACAGCGCCAGTATCTCTTTTGTTTTCACGCGTAAATCCTATACTAAAAACGGCGGGGTTGGGGGGGTTAATTTCATGGTGCCGCGGGATTCATCCCGCGGTTGTCCCCCTAGGGGGCAAGCCTTCTTGGCCCTCGCGGGCCAACAACAGAATGCGGTTTTTCGACCATTTCCGCCGCAGATTGAATTGCCAATCCCGCGGCTCCTTAATTCCGTTGTACCGGATCACGCCAGGCGGGCGTGCTCTATTTTTATGCAGAGGTTCTGCACCACGTCGATGCCGGCATCTTTTATTTTTTGCGCCGCGTCGTTGTTCACCACGCCCAACTGGAACCAGACGGCTTTGGGACGGAGCTTCAGCGCGACGATTTCATCCGCCAACGCGGGCAGGGCGGACGGATTGCGGAACACGTCCACCACATCGACGGCGAAAGGGATGTCGGCCAGCGCGGCGTAGCATTTTTCCCCCAGGATTTCGTCCGCCTGGGGGTTAACCGGAATGACGGTGTAGCCGTGGTTCTTGAGGTAGGCGGCCACGCGGTAGCTGTCGCGCTCTTCCTTCTTGGAGATGCCGACCACCGCCACGGTTTTGCTTTGCGTGACGATTTTTTTGACGAGGGCCGCGTCCGGGGGGAATGCGGGGCGTTCGCAGGCATCGTGTTCCACGCTCATTTTCCTTTCTTCTCCAGGGCGGCGATCTCATGCTTGACGCCGCGCCGCACTTCCTTGGCCATGGAGGCGGGCATGCGGGGGGTGCTCACCCTGAATATCTCGATGGTCTTCTTCAGGGTGTTGAGCACCGCCATGCATGCCTTGCAGCCGGCGAGATGGTTCTCAAGGCTTTTCCTGCCGGAGCCCTTGAGATCGTCATCCACATACTCCGACATGCCGGTAAGGGTTTTTTTGCAGTTTCCTTTTCCCCCATGATGGTGGTGCCCGTTTTTTCCCACGTCCGCTCCGTTCCCGGGTTTCAACGCGGCATCTCGTCCAGCATCGCTTCCAGCCGGTCTTTAATGTCGAGCTTCTGTTTTTTCAATACATGCATTTTGTTTTCGAGATCCGGGCCGAGGTAGGCTGCCTTTTTCAGCTTTTCCACCTCGCGTTTGAGTTCCTTGTGTTCGTTCGTCAGTTGCCGGAATGCGCTGTTGTGTTCGTACAGGTGCGTGAAGCGCGGGTCTTTTTCGAGAGAGCACAGCATGATTCATCCCTCCGGTAAAAAGTTGAGGTTTTTTTCCGCGGCGCTTTGCTGGACGTAGTTGGGCACGGCCCGCAATGTTTCCATCGCCGCGCCCGCCGCCAGCAGCTCACCGGCGCGCAACGCCGCGCCGGCGGCCACGGAAACGTTTAATGCCGCCGTATCCGGCCAGCCGTCGCCCACGCGCGGGCCGGTTTCATGGGCAATGGCCGCCCGGGGGGAGAAGGTGTCCGGGGTAATGCGCGTGAGGCCGTCGCCGCCGGCGTCGAACAGGGCGTGGTATACCTTGCCGCCACCGGCGTCCAGCGCGGCCGCGATGCGTCCCCGCGTACGCGCGGCGCTGGCGGCCGCTTCCAGCGAGCTGACCCCCGCAACCGGCACTCCCGCCGCCAGCGAGATTCCCTCCGCGGTGGCAAGGCCGATACGGATGCCGGTGAACGAGCCGGGACCGGCCGCCACGGCGATGGCGTCCAGTTCATTCAAGGCCATACCGTGCCGCGCCAGCAGGGTTTCGATCATGCCGAGCATCTGGCGGGAAAAGGAGGCGGCGGCATCCGATGATATTTCCCCCACCACGGTTTCCCCGTCAACTATCGCCACGCTTCCCAGGCGGGAAGAGGTGTCCACCCCCAATATTCTCATCAACTGAATTTTACCATATGAACGGGAAACGGTGGGGGAAGGTTAGCGGGATACTTGGGCCGCCTTGAGGGTTTTGAGGTATTCGACGAACGGGCAGCCCGCGCAGGCGGCCGGCGCGGCATGGCAAAAATCCTTATAGACCTGCAGCAGCGCCTGCTGATGGCACACCGACCGGGGAGCGAATACGGTATCGCGCCCCAGCACCGTTTTACGCATGAAATCGAGCACGGCGCTGGAAGAGGGGATCGGCAGCGCATGGTAAAAAAGCACCAGCCGCTGTTCCAGGTCGAGATCGTTTCCGGCGCGCGACACCGCCAGCAGAAACGGGATGATGCAGTCGACGGCGATGGAGACCGCCTTGTCGGCGCCCACCAGCTTTTTGGGATTTTTGGACGGTTTTGCGAAGGCGTAGCGGCGGTCCCAAAACGGATCGGTTATGCCGGTGAATGTTTCTATTATGCCACGGGCGAATTCCCGCGCCCGCGCCGCCGAAGCGTCGAGCGGCAGCGCGGCAAAGCGGCGTTGCAGCGCATCGGCCCCGGTATCCGCCGCCACCAGCGCCGCCAGCGCGGCGATACGCCGTTGCGGAAAGTTCGCCGGGCGGCAGCGGGCCAGCGGCCAATCGTCCGGGCCGAAAATCGGCGTGACCGGCGGCAGCGCCACCGCCATCATCAGCGCCGCCTGCGCGGCGGCTTCCGCGTCCGCCCCGTCGTGCAGGAGCGGAAACCCCGCCACGCGGAGGAGCGCCGCCCGCGCAGAGACGGCGGGGGGGATGGCGGGATTTTGGGCGATGATTTCCAGCAGCCGGGCGCGCGGCATTGCCCGCGCCACGGCCCCGAACTGGCGGTTGAAGGCGGCGTAACCAAGCGTTTCGAACAGCAGTTCGTAAAAGACCTGTTCCGGCTCCGCGCGGGCGAGGCGGGCGATGACGCGGTTGCTTTTGATCAGGGCGCGGCCGTCGCCGATGATGTTGAAGAGTTCGGCGGGGGTGCGCGGCCCCAGTTTTTGCAGATGGGCGGTGCAGGGGGGATTGAAGGGACGGCCCGTGAGCGGGGCATGCACCACCTCCAGTTCCCGGTGCAGTTCGTCCAGCGGGTGGCGCAGGTGCAGGCCGATCTCCAGTTCGTGGAGCGTTCTTCCCCGGCGGGTGGTGGCGGGCGGGGTGTTTTCGCCCCGCTCCATGAAGACGTGCAGCGCCGTGTGATTGTAGAGCGGCGAGAGGTGGTGCTTGTGCTCGAACCACTCGCGGGCGTGTTTGTGTATCTCCACGTCGCCGTGAAGCCGGTGGCCGCCTATCGAGATGTCGGCGTTCTTGAAATCCGGCCCCGCGCCGGTGTTATAGCGTCCGGCCGAGTGTACGGTGACCGGCAGGCCCGCCACGGTTTTGAGGCAGCCTCCGTCATAGAGGCTGTTGCGCCAGACGAGTTGGATCAGGTTTTCGGTGAATTTTCCCTGTGCGATGGCGTAAGCGGCGGGGGTTTCGGCCACCATACCGTCGTGGCCGAAGCGTTCGATGTATTCGCGGCTAAAGCGCACGGGCTATGCCGATGGCTCCGGCGGCGGCGCGGGCTGCTGTCCGTCTTTTTTGGGGCCGGTCTGCAGATGCGGATCGAATATCAGCAGTTGTTCCGGCGCGCAGCGGAAAAAGCGGCAGAGGCGTTCCATGTTCTCGGTGGAGGTGTTGCACCCTTTGGGCGATGCGATGCGCGCCAGCGTTTGGCGCGAGATGCCGGTGTAGCGCGAGAGGAGATCGAAGGTGAGCTTGCGGCCATGCTCCACCTCAAGCTTCGCCATCATCTCTTTGAGCCTGAACTTGATCATTGGAAGGTGATGTTAGTCCAGCCGGGCGCGGGAATCAAGGGGCGGCCAAAAACAAAAAAACCGGTTCAGGGTTTTTTTTCCGCCGGGCAGGTGTTCAAACCGAGAATGGCGTACAGCGGGCAATATCCGGCGAGGCCGGTGAGCAACGGGCCGATGCCGATCCACCCCCACGGGGTTTGCGGCCCCGCAAACACCAGCGCGATGAGGCCAAGCCCCATGACCACGCGCATGCCGCGATCCACGCCGCCGCAATTGCATTTCATACCGTAATTCCCTCCCCGCGCCGTTTTTTAAAAATCATCCAGGCATTAATAGTATAATTTAGGATAGTGGAAGCGATGTATAAAACATTAAACGCGGACGCGGCCAAAGAGAAGGATTTCGAGGCGGTTCACCGCTTCAAGGCGGGCGACGTTAAAGCCTTCGACGAGCTGGTTGTCCGCTACGAAGGCAAAATGTACGGCTTCCTGATGCGGATGTGCGGCTGCGCCGACAACGCCAAGGACGTCGTGCAGGAGACCTTCATGACCGCCTACCGCTACCTCGGCGGTTTCCGCGGCGACGCGTCGTTCAAGACGTGGCTCTACCGGATCGCCAGCACCTCCTGCCTGAAGAACAAGCGCCGCCGCAAGAATGAGCCAGCGCGGCACGTTTCGCTGGACGATCTCATCCCCGGCGAAGCCGAAGTGAAGGGGCTGGCGGAGAGTTCGTGGCCCACCACGCCGGCGGAGGATCTGCTCAACCGCGAACTTGCCGATCACATCCAGACCTCGCTGCTGGAGTTGCCGGAAAAGTACCGCATCGTCTTCGTGCTGCGCGACGTGGAAGGTTTCTCCGCCGAGGAGGCCGCCCGCACGCTCAAGATCAGCGTGCCGGCGGTGAAATCGCGCCTGCACCGCGCGCGCCTTTTCCTGCGCAAGGAGCTTTCCGCCTACTATTTGGGCGGGCAGGCAAAAAAAGAGCGCACCGGAAAAAAAAACGCCCCCAACCGGAATTGACACGCCACTTATACGCATGGCGGACGTAACCGGGCATTACAAAGACCTCCTTGCCGGGGTTTACACCTGGCTCTACGGCGGCGCCACTATCATCGCGGAGAAATGACGGTGATCCGCCGCTTCCCCCGTGTCGTTTTTTCGGGTTATAATGCAGCCCGAACCAACGATTCAACCAAGGGGCGATTATGTACGTGAAGTGGGACGATAGTTACAGTACCGGGGTCGAGTTGTTCGACAACCAGCACAAGGGGCTTTTCAGGCTTCTCAACGACCTGCACGACGGTATCCGCGAAAAAAAGAACCGCGAAGCGCTGGGAGTGGCTCTGAGCGGATTAATGGAATACACCAAGACCCACTTTGTCGACGAAGAAAACGCCATGCAGGCCGCCAACTACCCCGATTTTGCCAACCATAAGAACCAGCATGTCGATTTCATCATGCAGGTGACCGAGATTCAGGTCCGTTACCGGAGCGGCGATCCGGTGATGACGATGGAACTGGTCGGCCTGCTGGTGCAGTGGCTGAAAAACCACATACAGACGGTTGACCGCGCGTATGGCCCCCACCTGAAATCCAGCGGCGCGTAGCGCCCGCTTTATCGTGAATAAAGCGGCGCAGCGGCCATTTCCGGCACCGCGAAAAAACCGGCGGGATTGGGAGGTTCCGACGCCGTTGCGCGGCATCCCTGGCAAATGGGATGCATCGCCGCTTCCTTCCTGAGCCCCCGCCGGACTTCCCGGTAGCGCGGCGCATTCAGTATTTCCATTACCGGCGTTTCCAAAATGTTTCCGGCGCTTTCCACATAGTGGCAACCGCACATTTGCATGTTGCCGTTGCTGCCGATGTCCATGATCCGCCAGGGAAAACGGCACGCGGCGTCGTCCACCACCCCGTCGACGGTCATCGCCATTTCCCGGGACAGCGTCATGCGGATGCCAAGCCCGGCCGCCAACAGCCGCGCATGCGACACGGTATCGCGCGTTTTCCCCTGGTGAAAATAGAGGGAATCCGCCGGATCCATAAATCCGGTGATGAAGCAGTAGCTGACATCGATGATATCCACCCCCCATCCGGCGGCCAAACGCACCAGCGCCGGCAGCTCGTGGATATTTTTGTTCGAGGCGGTGAATTGAATCTGTATGACCGGCAATTTTTTGCCGGATTCGCTCCGCAGCCGCACCACCGTCTTCAGGTTGCCGGCAACTTTGTCATAATCGGCTCCCCGCCGGATATCCTCAAACACCTCTTTGCTGGCGCCGTCGAACGAAATCGCCATCACGTCAAGCCCCGCATCGACAAGCGCGCGCGCCCGTTGTTCCCGCATCAGCGTTCCGTTAGTGACGATGATGACCGTCAACCCGTCTTTTTTGCCCAGCCGGACATACTCCTCGAGGTGATGGTTCAAAAATACTTCGCCATACACGCCGAACGATACGGCGCGGACGTACGGGAACAGCAACTCGCGCATCAGGCCGAAGAGTTTGGGCGAAAGGGGAACGCTTTGCTTGGAAAAAAAGCCATCGCCCCGATCCTTGAACAACGGGTACGCCAGAAGGTTTTCGGGGGGGAAACCTTTAAAGAGGGTGGCGAATTCCCCTTTTGGCACCACATTGAACTGATGCACGCAGGTGGCGCACTTGATGTTGCATAGATTATGCACCTCCATCTTTAAAAAGCCCGGCACCGAACGGACGGTAACGGACATCGCGGCAGCCTCCAGATCCTCCAGCATGGCATTGTAATGCCTTTTTTCCGGCGCATCGGCGGCGGCAAGAAATCCGTATACGATATCCGGCAACGCCGCGATGAGCGCCGGATAATCGTTCGCGGCCCCGCCCAGGCGTGCCGCAATTTTTTCAGCCAGCGCCGCGTCGTAACGGGAGTTGATTTTAAGGGAGAGTCCCTCCGGTTCGTTCGTTGTGACAAGGCGGCAGTTGCGCTTGTCGTTCAGCATCTCCCGATAGAAGGCCGCCGGGCTGGTTCCGCCCTTGGCGAACGTCTCCAACGTGAACACTTCCGGCACCACCCCGGCCGGATAGCCGCCAGCGCGGGAAAAACAGGCGGCGACGGCGGCGCGGTGCCGCACGACCAGTTCATCGGCAAGGCGGGGATCGATGAAAGGGGCATTGCCCGTCACGCGCACCGCCACACCGGCGTTAAACGCCCGCCCGGCGGCGATCAGCCGTTGAAGCGGGTCATCCGGCCCGAAGAATATTTTCACGCCGTGCCGTTCCGCCGCTTGCCGCAACGGTTCGCGTTCGCTCCGCTCCGATGCGGCAAGCACAATGCCATCGAGCGTTTTCATACGCTTAAGCGCGGTGATAATACGGTTGAGAACCATCTCCGCGAAAGCGTCAGGTTGTCCGTCCGCCGCGGCGAATAACCGCGTCTGTACCAATGCAATAACCGTCATTCAACTACGCTTTAGTGTTGAAAAGCCGCAGGCGGTTTCCCCGGTAATCGCACACGGCAAGGAGACCGTTTCCTCCGGCGGCCAGCGCGCCGACGGCCACCGTCTTCATGGCTGGCAGCGGCCGCGCCGACGATAAAGCATCGTCGGTGACGGCGATCATGTTCCGCGCGTAGTCGATAAAATACAGGTTTCCCGCCCCGTCCGGCCAGATGCCGTTGACCTCGCCGAATGAAAGCCCGGTTTCCTTGAAATGCCGGAGCGCGCCGCTGACGGCATCCACCGCCGCCAAAATGCCGTTTCCCCCGGCGTAGAGCGCGCCGTTCACCAGCGCGAAGCCGCGTACCCCGCCCAACCGCTCGAAGGGAGACCCTTTCAGGGGAATGCCGCGCAAAAACTTCCCGTCCGGGGTGTAAACGTTGATTCCCTCCCCGTCGAAAAAGCTGGCGAAAATATTTCCGTCGCCGTTGATTTGGATGCGGTAGACGCGCCGGCCATCAATTTTTTCCAGCGTGATTTCGCGGTCAAACGAGCCATCCGGGGCGAAGCGCGCGATCACCGGCGAATATATTTGAGTGACCAACAGGCTGCCATCCGGGGCGAATGCAATATCCATGGGGGTGTCGAGCTTGCCCGGCCCCCGGCCGTATGTTCCCAGCGCGCGGTATGGCCGCAAATCCTTGCCGAATACCGAGACGGTGGAACGGGCCGCCACATACAGGTTTCCCGCCGCGTCGAAAAGAGCGGCGGTGGGGCCGGTCAACTGGTGGAATCCGGCGGCGGTTTCATAAATGGTTCCGGTGGAACGCGGCGCATTTTCCACGGCCGGCGGCAACGCGGCGCGGGCCAGCGCGAGGTGCGCCCCCAGCAGCGACAGGTAGTTGTTGGCGGCGGACGCGGCGGCCTGGCGGATTTTCAAATCCTGTTTTTCATCGGCGGTGCCCGCGGTTTTCAGCTTTTGCAACGCGGCATCCGTAGCGGCGTTTTCGCCATTGCCGGCAATGGCGGCTTCGGCGATAAGCGCATCGAGCGCGGCGGCCGTCCACTCCGCCGTGCCGGGCGGCAGGCAGGGGGATTTGGCGGCGAAAAGCGCGTAGCGCGTTAGGTACTCCAGCATCAATCCGGCGATGTAGCGCTCCTGAAACATTAAATGGTAATTAAGCAGCGAAATTTTGCGCAGCGTCATCGCCGCCTGTTTGGGATCCGACTTTTCGGCCAACGGCAGCAACATGGTATTGCGCAGCAGCTCCACGCGCAACGGGGCGTTTTCGCCCACGAATTTGGTGAACTCGGCGTGATAAAATGCGGCGATCTTTTCCCAAGCGGCGGGATCCGCGGCTTTTCCGCCTTCCACTCCGTTAGCCCAAAGGGCCGCCAGCAAGGCATAAACCGGGCGTTGGTTGGCGGGATGTATGTTATCTTCGCGCCCCAGCGCTTCCCACGCCGCGCCGGATGCGTTAGCCCGCAGCCACCCCGCCACGGCATCGGGGCCGGCCGCTTCCAGCAGCGCCTCGACGCCGTTGAGGAAATTAAGCCGGGTGGCGGATTCTTCGGGGGCATCGAGCAGTAGGCCGAGCGCCGGGCCGATATGTTCCGCCACCGCATTTTTATCCAGCAGGCCAGCGGCGGCGAGCGAGGCGATTTCGAAGTGCGCGTCGGCCGCGATGCCCCAAAGGGCGCGGAACTCGAATGCCGTCTGCGAAAGCCTGTTTTCGTTGACGGCGAAGGCGGTGCGCTCGGCGGGAGCGCTGTTGAAATTCAGCGCCGGCGCTTCTTTCGCCGCGTCGGTGAACCACGCTTCGCGCGTTTTCCCCATCGCGGCCACCGCCCCCTGTCCCGCCGCCAGCGATGCCAGCCGCGCGGAAATCTCCTGTCCGGCAAGCGTCAGCCGCCGCCGGAATTCCGATATTTTGCGCAGCGCCGCCGCTGTCCGCTTGAAATCGGCGCTTAGGTTCAGCAGCGATTTAATGGAGCGCCATCGGGCCACCATGAAGTCATCGATTCCGCCGCTTCCCAGCAGCAATGTTTTCTCTATTTGCAAGGTGGCGGCGATATTTTCATCCGCCGCCGCCGTTTTGCGGATCAACAGTTCTTTCAACATTTTCCACCGGGCGGCGGCCGCTTCGTCCAGCAAACGGCAGAAGGCGGCGGCTCCGGCGCGCGGCGGCTGTTTTGGCGGCGGGAAGGGGGCGAAATCGCCCTCGGGCAGCGTGGCGGCCAATTCGTCCGGCGAAGGGGCGGGGGAGGCGGCGGCATCGCCGAGGGCATTGAACGCCGATTCCCAGTCTCCCATCGCCATCGCCCCCAGCGCTTCTTTCAGGTGGAAGGCGAACGGCGTTTCCAGCGCGCAACCGGCGTCGTGCCGCGCTTCGAGCGTGAAAGCCGCCACCCGGGCCGTCATGCCGGCCGCCACATACACGGCGTTTCCGGCGCATGCAACCGCCACGGGCATCTCCAGCCCGCGCGGCAGGTATTTATACAGGTATATCCCCCCGGGTGAAAAAACATGCACACCCTCGCGGTTGAACTGGGTTACGTGGAGGTTCCCCGCCGCATCGCATGCGGCTCCCACCGGGTAGCGCAGTCCCGGCGTTGTATAGGCGCTGATATAATCGCCCGCCGGGGAGAGTTTCACCATCCGGTGGTTGTTGGTGTCGGCCACGTAAAAATTGCCCGCCGCATCGGCCGCGAGGGCCGTGGGGAATTCAAAGACCGGCGGAGAGAAGAGTTCCGGCGGCACGGGAACGGCGTAAAACCGCGCCTGCTCGTCCGCGCTTCCCCGCTTGCCGAATATCGCGGTGGAAATCCCTTCCGGCGTGAAAAGTTGCAGCCGGTGATTCGATTTTTCCAGCACCGCCAGCGCGCCGTTCACGAATGCCACGCCGCACGGTTCGTCGAGCTGCCCCGCGCCGTTCCCCAGTTCCCCGATGCTCCCCTTCACGGCAAGATCGGGGCCGATGACCACGATCCGGTGGTTCCATGCGTCGGCCACATAAACCGTGCCGTTGGGCGCTATGGCGATGCCGCGCGGATAGCGGAATTCGCCGATGCCGGCGCCGTGGCCGCCAATGGCGGCGGTAAGGCTGAAGCCGGGCGCGTATACGAGAACGCGGTGATTGAACTCGTCGGTGACGAAGATGCGCCCCTGGGGGCAGACCGCGATACCGGCGGCGGGCGAAAGCCCTTCGTCATGGTGGAATGCGCCGCTGGAATTTATGGAAACAAGAATGCCTGAAGGAACCGCCGCCACGGCGGCCCGCCGGTTGTCGCCGGCGCAGGCGTCTTCAAGGAATGCGCGCACTCCCTGGGCGCCATTGTATGTTGCCCTCTGGTACCCCATTTATCGATTGATATTAGAGGAAGGGGGGTTCAAAAACAATCCTTAATCGCATGGCGGCGCGGGGAACGCGGCGCGTTTTCCACGCGTTGCACATGGACAATGCGGAATGCCGGGTATATTTTTCTTTTATTGGCGAATGCCCATATTTCCGTGGAGTACGGCGGGCGGTGACGCTTTGAGGACAAAGAGCCTCATGTGGCAATAACCTGCCCTATGTTATAAGCGTCCCCATCTTTAACGAAGGGTGAGGCGATTCGCTCACGCGGGAAGGTCAGTTTCACGATGGTTCCTTTTTCGCCGCCTTCGCTTTCCACCGTCAACAAGCCGCCGTGGTAATCCATGATCAACCGGGTGATGGAGAGTCCCAGTCCAATGCCGCCCCCCCTGAAAGCATACTGGCTGGTGCTGTGCTTTAACGGATCGTCCAGTGAGTAATAGGGTTCGAAGATCATTTCCAGCCGCTCTGGCGGTATGCCGCTCCCTTCATCACGAATGGTGAGCACGACCCCTTCCGGACCAATGTTGGCCGCGATGCGGATCATTTTTCCGTCTGGCGTGTACTTGATGGCGTTGGAAAGCACCCGGTTCACCGCCTGCACCACCATATTGTCGTTTCCCGTCATCTGGAACGAGACGTCAATTGCGTCCACATCGGGTTCCAGCGTAAGAAAACGGTTCTCCCTTTTCATCATTTCCCGCGCATTGGCCACGCAGGAGAGGATCAGGGGGTGGAGAAAAAAGGCGGTGAATACGGTCCGTTCCTTCGGCATGCTCAGGCTGGTGAACAGGGAGGTGTCCGTGGCAATGCGCTCAAAGTCGGTGAAACTTCCCTTGATCGCCGCCTGCAATTTGGCAAGGGAGGTGGGGGCGCCATTTCCCCCTTCCAGCGAAGCGGCCAGGAAACCCGCCAATTGCAATTCTGCCAGCGGCGTACACAATTCATGCGAAATGACGGCGCTGATGCGGTCTTTGATCCTGCGCAGGGCGTTTTCCATCGTAATGTCGCTCTTCAGGGCCACGAAGCTGACCACCGTGCCATCACCGTTCACGATGGGGGAAATAGAGGCGCGCTCTTCGTAAAGGGCGCCATTTTTTTTCCTGTTGACCAGTATCCCTTCCCATGTGCGGCCCGCGGTGATCGTTTGCCAGAGGTGTGTGTAGAAGTCCGGCGTTTGGCGTCCGCTTTTCAGGAAACGCGGGGTTTTACCGATGGCCTCCACTACGGTGTAACCGGTGATTTTTTCGAAGGCGGGGTTCGCGTAGATAATATTTCCCGCCGCGTCGGTGATGATGACCGTTTGCGCGGTGTGTTCGATGGCGGTGGCGAGGCGGCGGAGCTCTTCTTCCGCCCGTCTTCGTTCCACAATCTCAAGTTGGAAGGCGAAAATGACCGCCAGGCAGAGGATTACCACAATGACGCCCGTGACCAACAGCGTCAGCATATCGTGTGGCATTCCCGCATGGGGTGGCGCTTCGCCTCCTGGAAGGGGGTAATAGATGGCGGCCGCCATGCCGGTGTAGTGCATGCCGCATACCGCAAGCCCCATAAGCGCGGCGCTTCCCCACATCAATTGCTGTTTTCCGCCGACGATCTCTTCCTTGAAAGAGCGCATCAGCCAAAGCGCCGCCGTGGCGGCCGTGATGGCGATAACAAGCGAAAAGGCGAACAGTCCTGGCCGGTAGCGGATCGCCGCTTCCAGCCGCATGGCGGCCATGCCGACATAGTGCATTGCGGCGATAACCAGCCCCATCACCGTTCCGTTAAGCAGCATCTGCCGCGGCTTCAAGTATCCGCGCGAGACGGTGGAGAGGGCGTAAAGCGCCCCGGAGACCGCTATGAGAAGGGAAAGGATGGTGAGGCCGGGATCGTAGTGTACAGCCATCGGCAGATGGAAGGCTATCATGCCTATGAAGTGCATAGAGAAGATGCCGCCTCCCATGCTGGCGCCGCCGACAAGCAGCAAGCTCCGCCGCATCGAGGGCGATTTCAAGCCGCTGGCCCGCGCGGAAAGAAAAAGCGCCACGTACGAGGTTATGGTGGCAATGAGATAGGAAAGCACGACGAGGGAGGGATCATAATATCCCGCCGCGATGGTGTCGGCGTGGTTGGCGGCGCCGGGCGCAAACAGATCGGGTGGAACACCCCCCAACGCCGTAAAAACCGTGTTTACCAGTTCACCCATCCACAGTCCCGCCAAATGTTTTTAAACTAACATTTCCCGGATAACCTCCGTTTAACCCCTTCGCCGTTGTAAGTTGCCCGCTGATACCCTGCTTATTTAATGGTAAAGGAGGGGGGATGAAAAAACAATCCTTAATCGCATGGCGGCGTGGGGAACGCGGTGCGTTTTTACGTTACACATGGACGCCGTGCGGAAACAGGTGTATTTTGAGAGTGATGATAATTTTCAAAGCGGAGGCGCATTAAAATGGAAAAGAAGCAGGTTGCGCTTCCGGTAAAGTGGGATGGGAACTTAAGCGTCGGCATCAAGTCTTTTGACGACGAGCACAAGGCGCTCGTGGGGATCATCAACCATCTCTTTGCAAATATTCAGGCGAATAAAGGCAAGGACGTCCTGGAGGATATTATTTGCGACCTGATAACCTACGCGAGATTGCATTTCGCCACCGAAGAAGAGGTGATGCTGGCGTACGGCTACCCGGAGTATGAAATCCACAAAAAAGAGCATGATGGTTTCTCCGGCAAGCTTGAGGACTTCCACCTCCGGTACCGGGGAAACGAGGCTCTTATGATGCTGGAGGTTCTGGGGTCACTCGTCGAATGGCTGGAAACGCATATGTGCGGAACGGATAAGCGCTATACGCGGTTCCTGACGGACAAGGGAATAAAGTAGTTTTACGTGCCCGCCCGCTCCGCCATTTTTCCGTGTTTTGCGCGGAAAAATGGTCGGGATGAGTGGATTTGAACCACCGACCCCTCGCTCCCGAAGCGAGTGCTCTACCAGGCTGAGCCACATCCCGACTGCCCTGTTTTGAAGGAGTGAATACTATCACAGGCCCGGCGATTTTGGTAAAGCAAATTGTTTTCCGCGTCATCCGCCGCGCCCGGCGGTAAGCACTATCCGGAAAAGCGGAATTCTGCTAGAATTTATCCCTTATTTTTAAACCAATTGAGGGATTGCCAGATGGGAATGACGATTACCGAAAAAGTACTTGCCGCGCACGCGGGGCTGAAAGAAGTTGCGCCCGGCCAACTGATTAACTGCAAGGTGGATATCGCCCTTGCCAACGATATCACCGCGCCGATTTCCATACAGGAATTCAAAAAGGCGGGGGCCACCAAAGTGTTCGACAAGGAGAAGGTGGCGCTGGTGCCGGATCACTTCGCCCCCAACAAGGATATCGACAGCGCCAACCAGGTGAAGCTGGTGCGCGAGTTCGCCCTTGAGCAGAAGCTCACCCACTTTTGGGATGTGGGCCGCATGGGGGTCGAGCACACCTTGCTTCCCGAACAGGGAGTTGTCGGCCCCGGCGACCTCGTCATCGGCGCGGACAGCCACACCTGCACCTACGGCGCGTTGGGCGCGTTCGCCAGCGGCGTCGGCAGCACCGACCTTGCCGCCGCGATGATCACCGGCGAGGCGTGGTATCGCGTGCCGGAGACCATGCTCTTCAACCTGAAAGGCAAGCCGGCCAAGTGGATCACCGGCAAGGATGTCATTCTTTACATCATCGGCAAGATCGGTGTGGACGGCGCGCTTTACAAGGCGATGGAATATACCGGCGATGGCGCCGGGCACCTTTCGCTGGACGACCGGCTCACCATCTGCAATATGGCGATTGAGGCCGGCGCCAAGAATGGCATCTTTACCCCAGACGAAAAGACCAAGGCGTATGTGGAAGGCCGCTTCAAGCGGACGCCGAAGTACTACGCATCGGACGCCGACGCCAAGTACTGCGAGCGGATGGATATCGACCTTGCCACAATGGAGATGCAGGTGGCGTTCCCGCACTTGCCGAGCAACACCCGCGCCATCGGCAAGGTCGGCACGGTAAAGGTTGACCAAGTGGTGGTCGGCTCCTGCACCAACGGCCGCTACAGCGATTTGAAAATAGCCGCCGACCTTATGCGCGGCAAGAAAGTCGCCAAAGGGGTGCGGATGATCGTCATCCCCGCCACGCAGGACATTTACAAGCAGGCGATGAAGGACGGTTTGCTGGAGGTATTTATCGACGCCGAAGCGGTGGTCAGCACCCCCACCTGCGGGCCGTGCCTGGGCGGCCACATGGGGATACTGGGGGCGGGGGAAAAAGCCCTCACCACCACCAACCGTAATTTTGTGGGGCGCATGGGTCACCGCACCAGCGAGGTCTACCTCGCCGGGCCGGCCGTCGCCGCCGCCACCGCGATTTTAGGCAAAATCTCGTCGCCGGAGGAAGTGCTGTGAGCAAGAAAGTATTGAAGGGGAAAGCCCATATGTTCGGGGCGGACGTTGATACCGACGCTATCATACCGGCCCGCTACCTCACCACCATCGATCCGGTGGAGTTGGCGAAGCATGTGATGGAAGACGCCGACCCGGAATTTCCCAAAAAGGTGAAGGCGGGCGACGTGATCGTGGCGCAAAAGAATTTCGGCTGCGGCAGCAGCCGCGAGCACGCACCGATTGCCATCAAGGGGGCGCGGGTGAGCTGCGTTATCGCCAAGTCGTTCGCGCGGATTTTTTACCGCAACGCATTCAACATGGGGTTGCCGATCTTTGAATCGGCCGACGCGCCGGACCGCATCAAGCCGGGCGACGAACTGGAAGTGGATATGAACACCGGCGTGATAAAGAACATCACACGGAATGAAAGTTACCAGGCCGCGCCGATACCGCCGTTCATGCAGCAGCTTATCGAAGCGGGCGGGCTGATGGCCTCGATCAAGAAAAAGATGGGAGTGAACTGACATGCCTTTGATAGCTCTGTGCGCGGGCGATGGCATCGGCCCCGAAGTGGCCGCGGAAGCGGTGAAGGCGCTGAACGCCATCGATAAAAAGTTCAAAATCGGCTTTGAATACGTGGAGGCCCCCGTGGGCGGCGCCGCCTACGACAAATTCGGCACGCCGTTGCCGGAAGATACGCTGGCGAAGGCGAAGAAGGCCGACGCCATTTTCCTCGGCGCGGTCGGCGGCCCCAAGTGGGAAAAGCTGGATTACAGCGTGCGCCCCGAGCGCGGCCTCCTCGGCCTGCGTTCCGCGCTGGACCTGTACGCCAACCTCCGCCCGGCCAAGATGTTCGCGCCGCTCGTCGACGCCAGCACCCTCAAGCGCGAGGTGGTGGAAGGGATCGACATGGTGGTGGTGCGTGAACTGACCGGCGACCTCTACTTCGGCAAGCCGCGCGGCGTCGAGACGCTGCCGGACGGCACCAAGCGCGGCATCAACACGATGGTCTACACCACCCCCGAAATAGTCCGCATAGCCCGCGTTGCGTTCGATATCGCCCGCAAGCGGAGCCGCAAGGTCTGCAGCATCGACAAGGCGAACGTGCTGGAAACCACCGAGCTGTGGCGCGAAGTGGTGCAGCAGGTACGCGACAAGGAGTACCCCGATATCGAACTCAGCCATATGTATGTGGATAATGCCGCCATGCAGTTGGTTCGCGCGCCGAAGCAGTTCGACGTGATGGTGACCGGCAATATCTTCGGCGACATCCTGAGCGACGAAGCCTCGATGTTGACGGGAAGCATCGGCATGCTCCCCTCCGCATCCCTCAACGGGAAGAAGGGGATGTATGAGCCGATTCACGGCAGCGCGCCGGACATCGCCGGGAAGGGGATAGCCAATCCCATCGCCTCCATCCTTTCGATGGCGATGATGCTGGAGTACACCTTCGACCGTTCCGACGCCGCGCGCGTTATTGAAAACGCCGTGGCAAAGGTTTTAGACAAGGGCTACCGCACCGGCGACATCTATTCGCCCGGCGCCACCAAGGTCGGCACCGTTGAAATGGGCGATCTCATCGTGAAGGAGTTGTAATGGGCCGCGAATACAATATCGCCATCGCCGGCGCCACCGGCGCGGTGGGGCAGGAGTTCATCAAGGTTCTGGAGGAGCGCAAGTTCCCGGTCAAGACCATAAAGATGCTCGCCAGCGCCAACAGCGCGGGGAAAGAGCTTGAGTTCAACGGGCGCACCTGCAACGTTGAGCAGCTCACCGAAGCGTCGTTCAAGGGGGTGGAGATAGCCCTTTTCAGCGCGGGCGGCGACCGGAGCAAGCAGTTCGCACCGGCGGCGGTGAAGGCCGGCGCGGTGGTTATCGACAATTCCAGCGCGTGGCGGATGGATCCGGACGTGCCGCTGGTGGTGCCGGAAGTGAACGCGCACGCCATTGCCCAATATAAAAAGAAGGGGATCATAGCCAACCCGAACTGCTCCACCATCCAGTTGGTGGTGGCCTTGAATCCGCTGCACAAGAAGGCGAAGATAAAGCGGATTGTGGTCTCCACCTACCAGTCGGTCTCCGGCGCGGGGCAGAAGGGGGTGGACGAACTATCGCAGCAGGTGCGCGACCTTTTTTCCTTCAAGGGAGTGACGAAGGCGGCCTTTCCGCACCAGATAGCGTTCAACTGCATCCCGCAGATAGACGTGTTCGAGGCGGACGGCTACACCAAGGAAGAAAAGAAGATGGTAAACGAGACCCGCAAGATCATGGAGGCGCCCGCCATCGAGGTGTCGCCGACCTGCGTGCGGGTGCCGGTCTTCTACGGCCACAGCGAATCGGTGAACGTGGAATTTGAAAGTGAGCTTTCGCCCGAAGAGGCGCGCGGGATATTGAAGGCCGCCCCCGGCGTGGAGGTTTTGGACGACCTGGCAAACCGCCTCTATCCGCTGGCAATCGAAGCGGCCGGGAAGGACGAAACCTTCGTCGGCCGCATCCGGCGCGACCCGGCGGTGAAGCACGGCCTGGCCATGTGGATCGTGTCGGACAACATCCGCAAAGGGGCGGCGCTCAACGCCGTGCAGATCGCCGAAGAGTTGGTGAAGCGGAATTTGATCTAAGAGCCTTTTCTCCCTCCTTATGAAAAAGGGGAAAAAATAGCCGTCCCGAAATTGAGGGAGGGAGAGAGGTTCGGGACGGCTTTTGTATACCGGGCTCTTCTCAGAGACCCGTTATCATCCTCGACATCCAGCGGACGACACTCAGCAGGCTCATGGCCAGCGGAAACTTTTCCCGCGCCCGAAACGCCAATTCAGTGTGGACGATCATTTCGCGTTCCACCTTGCGCGCGTTCCGCTTGAAGATGCCGGTTCTCGCCCTCGCCGGCGGCGTCATCGCGGGAAGTCTCATGATCGAACTGTTCGTGTGCATGGCATATCGTTCCGGTCAGAGCATCCCAACAATCATCTTGGCAAGGCTGGCGCAGCAGATCAGCAGTCCCGCCACGATCAGTATCCGCACTTCCGGCCAGCCGGTGGTCAGCTTGGCCGCCGGCTGAATCCGTGTGCCGTTGTTTATCACCACCGCGCGGCGTTGCTTTGTGTAGTGCCGCGCGAAATCCTGTGTATTGAATATCGAACTGGTCGCGCCCATTGTTTTCTCCCCCTTTATGCGATGAAAAGTCCGCCCAGCAAGGCCGCCACCACACCAATCATGGTTGCCGCCGCCTGCGCGTAGAAATCTTCGCCGTTTATCGCGTTTGTATCCGCTTGTTTGGATTCGATTTTTTTACTCATACCTGCATTTTATAAAGCAACAGCCGTGCCGTTGATGAATGTGTAAATAAATCAGTTGGTTGTTGTGATTTGATCTGTCAAAAGGTGGGTGGGGTGTACCTATTCGGTTTTTGGGTTGTATCCAATTTCAGACGGGCTTTTATGGGGGAGAAAAGTCACTCTTCCAGCTTGTTGAGCAGGCGAAGGAGGCCATCGAGGATGGTGATGGGGTGCGGCGGGCAGCCGGGGATGTAGAGATCGACCTTCAGCCACGAGGGGATGCCGTTGCGGGTTTCCCCATGTCCGATGTACGGGCCGCCGTTGATGGCGCAGGCTCCCACGGCGATGACGATCTTCGGTTCCGGCACGGCGTCCCAGGTTTTGCGCAGGGCCAGTTCCATGTTCTTCGTCACCGGCCCGGTGATGAGCAGGCCGTCGGCGTGGCGCGGCGAGGCGGCGAACTGTATGCCGAACCGCCCGAGGTCGAACACCACGGTATTGAGGACGTTAACGTCGGCTTCGCAGGCGTTGCAGCCGCCCGCGCTCACCTGCCGCAGCTTGAGCGACCGCCCGAACACCCTTAATGCTTTTTCGTCCAGCGCCTTGGCTTTTTCGTATGTCTCGCCGGTCAATTTAAGTGCCTCGCGCGATGACGCGGCCAAGCGGTACTCCTTCGTGAATTCGATGGCTTTGCCGCCGCAGGCCTTTTCGCATTCACCGCAGAATATGCAGCGTCCCATGTCGAGGCTCAGTTTGTCGTCGCCGCCGTCGGCGCCATCGGAGGTTTCAAACAGCAGCAGTTCCGGGTTTTTGATATGCGCCGGCACGGTAATCGCGCCGGTGGGGCAGATGTCCGCGCATTTGGCGCAACCGGCCCGGCAGAGTTCCTGCCGCACCACCGGCAGTCCCTGAAAAAGTTCCGGCATGGCCGGCGGCTCCTTCGGGTAGCCTATCGTGCGGTATCCCTGCCGGGCGCGGGCGAACAGGATGTCAATCAGTCCCATCATCCACCTCAGAGGTCATGGCCGCAGTAGCTCAGGTTGAAGCTTTTGTTGCAGAGCGGGAAATCGGAGATTTGCTGTCCCCGCATGGCGGCGGCCAGCCCCATCCAGTTGTGGAAGGATGGATCGACCACTTTGTAAAGCGCCAACTTTCCGTCGCCGCCGGTGATGGCGGTGTGGCATATCTCGCCGCGCCATCCCTCCACCAGCGATACGGTGAAGTGCGCGGGGCGCGGAGGTTGCATCGGGCGCATCGGTTCGTCGTCCGGCAAGAGGCGGATGCGGTCGCGCACATAGGCGATGGAGCGCTGGATTTCCAGCCAGCGCACCATGCCGCGGGCGAAAACGTCCCCGGTGTTCCAGGTGCTGATGGTGAAGCGGGTGGACGGCTCGGGGCGGCGGACAAAATTTTTGCGCACGTCGAGTTCTATGCCGCAGGCGCGCGCGGCGGGGCCGACAAGGCCGAGGTCCACCGCGTGCCGGATCGAGAGGCGTCCGGTCTCCTCGAAGCGGGAAAGTACCGACGGGGTGTCGAACAGCAGCGGCACGGCGGCGTCCAGTCCCTCATAAGCCGCATCGAGGCGGTTGAGGATGTCGGTTACCCGCGGCTTGGCGATGTCGAACGCCACGCCGCCGGGCCTCACCAGTCCGCGGCCGAAGCGGTTGCCGCAGATAACGGCGGTCATGTTCAGAAAATCGCCCCGCAGCCGTCCGCACCACGCGGCGGTGGGGAGGAAGCCGATGTCGCCCGCGAGCGCTCCGATATCCCCCACATGGTTGGCCAGCCGCTCCAGCTCCAGCGCGATCTCGCGTATCGCGCGCGCCCGGAAGGAAATTTCCACGCCGGCCAGCGCCTCCAGCGCCTGGCACCAGGCGGTGGCGTGGCCGATGGTGGTGTCCCCCGCGAGGGTTTCGGCGTAGTGGATGCTCCGCTTGTCCGGCCCGTTTTTCAGGGCGCGTTCCACGCCGCGGTGCTGGTAGCCCAGCGCCGTCTCCAGGTGCAGCACGGTTTCGCCTTCGCACTGGAAGCGGAAGTGGCCCGGCTCTATGATGCCGGCATGCACCGGGCCGACGGCCACCTCGTGTACGGCCGCCCCTTCCACACGGTGGAATTTCATTATCCCC
Source organism: Nitrospinota bacterium (assembly GCA_016217735.1). Classification (NCBI taxonomy): domain Bacteria; kingdom Pseudomonadati; phylum Nitrospinota; species Nitrospinota bacterium. Next base: position 8,956 of record JACRGQ010000048.1, on the reverse strand, counting down.
ATCTCTTCGGGGGATGCCGTGGCGAAGCGCACCGGCTTGAGCCACGGATGCCCTTTGGGGATGATGCCGGTCTGCTCGAATATCTCCCGCTCAAACAGGTGCGCCTGCGGCGTATCCGGGGTGAGGGAACCGAATGCGCCGGCCACATCGGTGGCGGCCACGCGGAGAAGGCCGTCGCCGTCGTAGGCGATCACGGCGTACAGGCGGGCGTTTTGCGCGCCGGTCTTGTGGGCGAAGAACGAGACAAGCCGGTAGCCCCCCTTGATGTCGCGCTGTACGCGTTCGGCGAAGACGGCCGCGTCGAACGGTTCTATCAATTTCAGCGGAGCAGCTTCGGCATTGCGTAATGTGAGGCGGCTTTTCATATTACGAACCTCCCAGCAAGCGGCTGGCGCCGTGCAGCATTTGGAGCAGGGGATGGGGGAGCCAGAGTCCCAACAGCAGTGTCAGCCCGGCCAGCGCGACGATGGGGATGATGGTGGCGGGGGAGTGGCGTTCCGCGTGTGCTTTCCCCGGCGCGCCGCCGGCCATCGCCAGCATTGGCGAGGCCATGCCGATGAACACCAGCGCCAGGAGGATAAGGTAGAGCGCCGCCACCGCCGTCCGCCCGCCGTCCAACGCGGCCCGCAGAATGGTTATTTCGCTGACGAACAGGCCGAACGGGGGCGAACCGGCGATGGCGAAAAGGCCGATGAGCCAGAGCGCGCCGTTCACCGGCGATACTTTTAAAATACCGGTAACGTCGTGCGCCGATTTGGTTTTGTAGATGGCCAGGATGTTGCCCGCCAGCAGGAAGAGCATTCCCTTGGCAAGGGAGTGATTCACCGCGTGCAGCATCGCCCCGAAGGATCCCGCGCCCCCCAGCCCGATGCCGAGCGCGAGGATGCCCATGTGTTCCACGCTGCTATAGGCCAGCATCCGTTTGTAATCGGCCTGCGCGAGTATGAAGACCGCCGCCGCCGCCATCGAAACGATGCCGAACCAAATCAGCAGTTCCCGCGCGAAGGGCCCTTGGCCCGCCGCGGCGCAGACCTGCAGACCTCGGGCGATGCCCAAAAACGCGCAATTGAGCTGCGCGCCGGAGAGCAGCGCCGAGACGATGGAGGGGGATTCGCTGTGCGCGTCCGGCAGCCACGCGTGCATCGGAGCCAGGCCCATCTTGGTGCCGTAGCCTATCAGCAGGAAGATGAACGCCCCCTTGAGCCACATGTGATCCAGGCCCGGCGCGGCCCGCAGGAAATCGGCCAGCGACATGGATACCTCCACGCTGTCGGGCCGCATGGCGGAAACGGCGAGGAACATGGTGCCCAGCAGCGCCAGCGCGATGCCGACCGAACTGACCAGCAGGTATTTCCAGGCCGCTTCCAGCGAACGGTGGTGGCGGTGGTAGTAGATGAGCGGCGTGGTGGCCAGCGTCGTCGCCTCGATGGCCACCCAGAGAAGCCCGAAGTTTTGCGCGGCGCAGGCCAGCGTCAGGGTGGAGAGGAACAGCAGCAGGCAGGCGGTGAAGATGGCCTCCGGCATGTTGGCGAACACTGTTTTTGATTCCACGAAATCGGTTCGCGGCGGATGCTTCTCCTTCTCGGCGGCGAGGTAGCCCAACGCATAGACGGCGGCGGCGAGGAAGAGGACGCTGGTGATGCCGAGGAAAATGAAACCGATGCTGTCCAGCCCCAGCCATCCATCGATGCCGCCGCCCTCGTCCGCCGCGGCGAACGTGAGGCAAAGGTGCAGCAACGCCGTTGCCGCCATCATGCGGCGGCGTCTGATATGGTTTTTCATCAGAACGGCGGCAAGGGCCGCGACGGCCGGCATGGCGATCAGCAGCGTGATCATTCGTCTCCCAACGTGCTGATGCGGCTTACGTCGATGTGGTCGAAGGTGGCGCTGATGTGCAAGATCATGATCCCCATGACAAATACCGCCACCAGCAGATCGAGCAGGATGCCCAGTTCCACCACAAAGGGCGCGTGCGGCATCACCGCGAAGCCGAAGGTGAAGATGCCGTTTTCAAGCACGAGGTAGCCCACCACCTGCGTGATCGCCTTTTTGCGGCTGGTGATGATGAGCAGGCCGACGAAAATGGTGAAGAACGCCAGCGGCACCGCCAGCGATCCCCCGGCGGACGCCGGAATGTTCAGGTAGCGTGACAGCCAGATGGAGGCGGCCAGCGCCGCCACCCCGATGATGATGCTGACGTTATAACTGACAAACGGCTCGATCTCGCGCCGCACGTTTGCTTTATGCACGGCGAGCATCAGCAGCAGCGGAAATATTATGCCCTTGAGGATGATGCTGATTAACCCCACGAATACCGCGTGCAGACCGATTTCGCCGGCGTGGCTGTAGCCCACCAGCACCGGCAGGAAACCGAGCGCCATTCCCTGAAAGGCGACCAGCCAGATGCAGGTTTTCAGGCGGCTCGATTCCAGCAAGGCCAGATTCGTCGCCACCAGCAGGAACATCACGAAATCGATGACGCCCCCCATGATCTACCGCGCCGCCAAAATAACGGCCAAAAACGAAGCCGCGCCGGCCGCCACCAGCAACTGCGGCACACGCGGCATTTTGAAGCGCGCCATCATCGACTCCGCCACGCCGGTTCCGATGGCCAGCGCGAACATGGCGCAGAGGTATACCACGGTGGCGTGCGGCCCCCCCGCCATCGGGAACATCACTCCCGCCACCAGCGATCCGATCAGCCACATCTTGAGCGCCGCTCCGTACTGTATCAGCCCCAGATCCGGCCCGCCGTGGTCCAGAACCATTACCTCATGCACCATCGTCAGTTCCAGATGGGTTGTGGGATCGTCAAAGGGGATGCGGGAGTTCTCGGCCAAAAAGACCAGCATAAGGGCCACCGCCACCAGCGCGCGGACCGGCACGATGCTGGCGAAAACTTTTCCCGATATGCCGGCGTATATGCCGGAAATGGATAGATCGCCGGTAACCAGCGCCAGAGCCGCCAGGCCGACCAGCAGCGCGGGCTCGGCCAACGCAGCGTAAAGCGTTTCACGGCTGGCCCCCATCCCCTCGAAACTGGAGCCGGTATCAAGCGCCGCCAGCACGGTGAAAAAGCGGCCCGCCCCCAGCAGACAGGCCAGCAAAAAAATATCCCCCTTGAAAGAGATCAGCGCGGGCTGCCCCAGCGCGGGAACGATGGTCAACGCCGCGGCGGCCGTGGCCAGCCCCGCCACCGGCCCGGCGCGGAACAGCCACGTGGTGGTTGTGCTGTAGACCGCCCCTTTGCGCAGCAGGCGGGCAATGTCGAAGTAGGGGAGCAGCAGCGGTTGGCCCGCCCGCCCGGCGAAAAAGGCTTTGGTGCGGTTGATGATTCCCGGCAATAGGGGGGCGAGCGTCAGCGCCAGCAGGATGTTGAAAACGGAAAGGAGTTCCACGGCTATTTTGTCTCCACGGGCATGGCGGAGGAAAAGGAGTTGTGAATGAAACGCGCGGATCCGCCCCGTTGATTGCCGTGGCCGTTGAAGTTGTTACGCATCGGCCCATTTTAACCATCTCCGGGCGGGGATACAATTAAGGAACCGCGGGATTGTTTTGAATTTAACTTTCGGGGGTTTCCGTTGAAGTTTACCCCGTATCTGCGCACGGCGCGGGAATGACGCGTATTACCCCCGCAGGCCGCTGAATATGCCGCCCTTCTTGACGTTTTCGCCGCTGATCTTGGCGAAGTCGCGCAACAGGGCTTCCTGTTCTTTTGTCAGTTTGTCGGGAACCTCGATCACCACCTGCACATGGAGATCGCCCTTGCCGCGCCGCTGGAGTACCGGCATCCCTTCCCCTTTGATGCGGAAGAGTTTGTGGCTTGGCGTGCCGCGCGGGATTTCCAGTTTCACGGTGGTTCCATAAATCGTCGGCACATCCAGTTCGCCGCCCAGCGCCGCCACCGGAAAGCTGATGCCCGCGCGGGTGGCGAGGTCGTCGCCGTGGCGCTCGAACTTTTCGTGTTTTTCCACTTCGATCACCACATAGAGGTCGCCGTCCGGCATTCCCAGGCTTCCCGGCTCCCCTTCGCCGACGAGGCGGAGGTGTTGCCCCTCGTCGATGCCGGCGGGAATTTTCACTTTCAGTTCTTTCTTTTCCACCTGCTTGCCGGAGCCTTTGCACTTCTTGCACGGGTTCTTGATGATCTGTCCGGTTCCCTGGCAGGCGCCGCACGGCGTCTGGATGGCGAAGAAACCGGCCTGACGCCGTACCTGTCCCGCGCCGCCGCAGGAGGGGCAGGTGGCGGGGTGCGTGCCCGGCTCGGTCTTGGTGCCGTGGCAGGACGGGCAGATCACATGCTTCTTGATGTCGATGACTTTATCCAGTCCGGTGGCCGCCTCTTCCAGCGTAAGGGTGAGGTCGTAGCGCAGGTCCGCGCCGCGCCCCCGCTCGCGCCGCCCGAAGCCGCCGCCGAAGAGATCGCCAAAGATGTCGCCGAAGTTGGCGAAAATGTCTTCAGCCCCCTCAAAGCCGCTGAAGCCGGTGCCGCGCAACCCTTCGTGTCCGTAGCGGTCGTATACCTGCCGTTTTTTATCGTCGTGGAGCACTTCGTAGGCTTCGGCCGCTTCCTTGAAGCTTTCTTCGGCCGCTTTGTCGCCGGGGTTTTTGTCGGGGTGGAATTTCATCGCCGCCTTGCGGTAGGCTTTTTTGATTTCTTCCTTCGGCGCGCCCCGTTCGACGCCCAGCACTTCGTAATAATCGCGTTTTGTCATTGTTTTGTTAAAACTCGCTGTATTTGCCGACGATCACTTTCGCGGGGCGTATCAGCATCTCCTTCATCCGGAAGCCGGGCTGCACCACTTCGATCACGGTATTGTCTTTTTCCCTTTCGCTCACCGGCATCACCTGCAATGCTTCGGCCTCGGCGGGATTGAACGGTTTTCCTTCGCATTCCACCTCGGTCAGGCCGAATTCGGCAAACGTGCGCACGAAGCCGGATTGTATCATTTTCAGTCCGGTTAGCAATGTGGCGGCGTCGCGCGTTTTTTCGGCGGAGGAGAGCGCCATGTCAAGCTGATCCATCAGCGGCAGCGTTTCGCGGAAGAAGCTGGCGGTGGCCGTATCGACGCGCTTCTCGACGTCCTTTTGCAGGCGGGCGCGGAATTCGTCGTTCTCGGCCATCTTCTGTTTGTAGGCGGCGATGTATTCCTTCAGTTGTTTGTCGTTTTCCGCCATCTGCTCTTCCAGCTTGGCGACGAGGTGGGGGTGGCGTTTAAGATCGATTTGTTCGTTTGTGTCTTTTTCCAGCGCCTCGGGGTTTACCCAGTGGCGCTTATCCAGAACTTTTACTTTTATATCGTCGCTCATTGCCGGAGGGTCTCCATTGTTGCGGGTAACAGGACGGCTGGCGGTTCGCTTTATCGCCTCATTTTCGCCAAACGTTCGCTAGCCGCCGGTTTCGTTTATCGAATGGATATATGTAAGATTGCAAAGCGAATTTAGCAAGCTCCCGGGCTTAAAAATTCCCCCGGCCGGCCGGGGGGATATTTACCCGGACGTTGTCCGCGCGATTATCCGTTTAATCACCTACCCGGCGGGCGGCGGGGAGAGGGGCGGGTAGCTGCTTGGCTGGCCTTCGTAAACCATGCTGCAACAGGCGGCGCAGCTTTTGAAAATCTTCCGTTCTTTCAATTCGCGCCGGAATTTGACCATTTTTTCGTTGTTCCAGAGTTTCATAAACGGCGTTTGCCGTATGTTCCCCACCGTGTAGTTGCTGCACGGGAAGACGTCGCCGTAGGCCGAAAGCGCCGCGGAGCTCCACGGCGTGTAGCAGGCCTTGTTTCCCATATCGAGCCGCCCTTCGTAGACCGCCAGCACGTCGTCATCGGTGAGGCCCGGCGGCGTGATGCGCAATTGCACCTTCGACCTTTGTTCCCGCAGGCGCATCTTTTCAAGCTGCCGCCGCAATTCCGCCACGTCGAAGCGGTCAGCGGGGACGGGGGGCGTGTCCGGCGCTATTTTGTCCAGCATCGCCAACCGGTCGGTGGCCGGAATGCCGTAATAGGTGATAGGGTTGAACATATCCACCCCCGCCTCCCCGGCCAGCGCGTACATATCGTCCAGCATCGCCACGTTGTGCGATGTGATGACGCACTTCAACCAGACCAGCGGAAACGTTTTCCCCGCGCGTTTTTTCGCCGCCACGAAATGGCGCACATTTCCCATGATCTTTTCGAACGAACCGGGGACTTGCACGATCTCGTCATGGCGCGGTCCCAGCGCCTCCAGCGAAATGCCGACCGACGCCATGCCGCGGGAAAGGAGCGTGCCGCAGCCGAGCCGGACGAATTCATCCGCCATTTCCTCTTTCAGCAATATGCCGTTCGTCACCAGGTATACCTTGTGCCGGCGCGCCGCATGCCGCGTCAGTTCCATGATGTCTTTGCGCAGCAGCGGCTCGCCCCCGGTGAAAACGATGAGTCCCAGACCGCTTATCTGATCCACCACGCGGTTGATCTCGTCCGTGGTCAGCTCTTCCCCCTTTTTTTCGTTCAGGCGCGGGTCGTCCAGCATGGTGAGGAACTGGCACATGTTGCAGCGGAAGTTGCAACGGTAGGTCAGTTCCACAAAAAGCGACAGGGGGCGGAACGCCTTTCCGTTGCCGAAGCGGTAGGGGAGCTTCGCGTAGCTTTCCACGGCGAAGTTGTACAGTTTGGAGTAGTTCATCGCGGCCCCCAGTATAACAAAGGGCGCGGCGCGGCGCTTTTGGGTATAATGGGCATGTTTACGGTATCGTAAGGATTAAACCGTTTCTTTAACCATGCGGAGGTTGCTGATGTCAGAGGCAAAAATAGCCAAAATAGGACCCTACGTACAACACGCCGAAGTGGGAACTTATCATTGGTGCGCCTGCGGCCTTTCGAAGACCCAGCCGTTTTGCGACGGTTCGCACAAGGGAACCGGCTTCACTCCGCTGCAGGTGGAAGTGAAAGAGGCCGGGAATCTGCCGTGGTGCGGCTGCAAGCACACCAAGACGCCGCCGTACTGCGACGGCACACACACGAAGCTGTGATGGGTACAACAGGTTTTAACCTGTTGTTGGCCCGAAGGGCCAAGGAAGTGTTGTCCCCAATGGGGACAACCACAGGATAAATCCTGTGGTACCAAAGAAGAATGAAACCGAAGGTTTTCTCCATCGGCGGAAAAAAGCTTTCCCCCCTGCGCCCGCTCATCATGGGGGCGCTCAACGTCACGCCGGACAGCTTTTCCGACGGCGGCAAATTCTCCCATAAAACAGCCGCCGTGAGGCGCGCCTTCAAAATGATCGAAGAGGGGGCGGATATCGTGGATGTCGGCGGCGAGTCGTCCCGCCCCGGCGCGCGCCCCGTGCCGGAGAAAGAGGAACTGCGCCGCGTCATTCCGGTGATCGAGGCGGTACGGAAGAAAAGTGCCATCCCCATTTCCATCGATACCACCAAGGCGGCGGTGGCGGAAGCGGCGCTCGCGGCGGGCGCAACGCTCATCAACGACATCGGCGGATTCCGCGATCCCGCTATGATGGCGGTTGCGGCGCGTCGCAAAGCGCCGGTGGTTGTGATGCATATGCGCGGCGACCCGCGCACCATGCAAAAGAATCCCCGCTATAAGGATGTGGTGGCGGAGGTCTGCGCGTGGCTCGCCAGACAGTGCGCCGCGCTGGAAAAAGAGGGGGTGACGAAAATCATCGTCGACCCCGGCATCGGTTTCGGCAAAACCGCCGCGCATAACGTGGCGTTATTAGCGGGTTTCTCGCATATTGCGTCGCTCGGTTATCCGGCGCTGCTCGGCGCGTCGCGCAAATCGTTCATCGGCGCGATTACCGGCGCGGCGGTGGAGGATCGGCTGCCCGGTACGCTGGCGGCCCACCTCTGGGGGGGCTTGGCGGGGGCATCCATCGTGCGGGTGCATGACGTGGCGGCGCATCGGCAGGCGTTTGATATTTTGATGGAGGTCAGGGGAGATGCTCCCTTGCGGCCAAAATACCGATAATTCAACGTATTTCATTGCATTTCGCATCAAATAATGTGTATAATTCGTAACAGTTGGCGGGTCTCAAAGTGTGTGGTGTTCTATCTTCTGTAAGGGGTAGTTAGGGTATGAAAAATCTAAGTCTTTCCATGAAGATGTCGGTAATCTTCGCCGTCCTTATCGTTGTCTCCCTCGTCATCGCCGCAGTCGGCGTCAATCGCCTTTATTACATCAATACAAACGTCGATAAAGTGGCGGGGCTTTCCGAGAAGCTGGCGCTGACTTCAAAAATTTATGAAAAGGCCATCTGGTGCGTTCGGGTGGAAAAGAACATTATCTTTGCCCCCACCATGGAAAAAAAAGGGGATTGGGAAGCCAAGTTTAATAGCTACGCGGGAGAGATGAAGGCTCTCGAAAAAGAACTTGATGCGTTGCTGAGCGAAGAAGCAAAAAAAATTCTGCGCGAGTATGACGAAAAGTGGGCCGTATACGAGGCGAACGCCCGGCAGATTATCGCCCTTTCCAAAACCTACGGCGGAATTCAGTGGGCCGATGGCAGTGCCACCCTTGAACAGCGGAAGAACTTCATAAGGGCTGCCGATCTCTCGCAGGTGACCGGCAGGAAGGTAATTGATGAGATGGAGGGTTCCCTCAACGGGCTTATCGACCGTTACAAGAGCCAGATTGCAGAAGCGGAGGCGGATTCCGAAAAGGCGTTAGACCAGACGATCTGGCTGCTCATCATCGTTTCCGTTGTTGGCCTCCTCTCCGGCATTGCGTTGGCTTTTATCATCCTCCGCTCCGTTACCAAGAGCATCGGCGAAGTGATGGAAGGGTTGACGGAAGGTTCCGGGCAGGTGCATAGCGCCAGCGGCCAGCTTAGCGAGACGAGCCAGCAGATGGCGGAAGGGGCGAGTGAGCAGGCGGCGAGCATCGAAGAGACTTCATCGTCATTGGAAGAGATTTCCTCCATGACAAAGCATAACGCCGATAACAGCAACGCGGT